>CAYXFI010000223.1:0-6619 GCA_964464205.1 uncultured Cytophagia bacterium | reverse complement strand
ATCCGAACGGAGCTGAGGACCTGCGCAGAGCCTTGGTGGTTGCGCAGAACGCTCCTCGTCCGTCCAAGGCAAGTTCCGGATCGGAGGAGACCTGGACGCGCGTGGAGAAGAAAGTGCGGGCGGCCGAGGGAGTGATGCTGTACTGGGAACGCAAGACAGCGGTGAGCGCCGACTCCACCGGGGAGGTCCCCGTGCTGCTGGACGACAACCTCAGGCCCAGGGTAGACTCCGCAGTCGTGAGGCGCCTCCGTGAGCTGGAAGAAAAGCAGCGCCAGCTCCGCGCTTTGCACGAGGAGCGCCTTCAGCAGTTGCGGGAACGGCAGCGGCTGCTGGACAGCCTCCGCAGAATGATCGAGGCAATGGACACAGCGGAGGTTTCCGCCGATACCATTTCGTCGCTGAACTCCGCACAGTGACCGGCGGGTGCAAGCCGGGTTGGGCTCAGGGCGCTCGGAGAGCTGTAGAAAAGTGGGCTCTCACGAAGCCGCCAAGCCGCCAAGGCCTCACCCCGGTTTGAAAGTAGAGGGCACGAACAGGGGTTTGCCACTGGGAGGGCTGTGACGAAGGGGCATCAAGACCGCAGCGACGCAGGGGACGCGGAGCTTGACGCAGAGGAAGTCGGAAGCCGCTTTCTGCTGCAGTGTTTGTCAAAGTCCGGACTCGCTGAAGCCAAAATGCGGTACGGGGATGGGTGTGCAACCGCCTGGGATTGCGAGGCTGGACGAGCTGCGCAGAACGAGGCCAAATCCTTCGGCGCAACTGACCGTGGAGGCAAACTCACTGGCATTTTTGGCAAACTCTCCGCGTTCACAGCGGCCCTGTGGCTTGCCACGGTTTTTTGAGAAGTTTGCGCGTTACGGTCCGGGATCGCGGTTGTTCCCCTGGAGGGACTTTCTGGCGAACCACGGGGCGGAAGTAGCCTGCGCACTCCGTTCCCCCGCGTGGGAACCGTGAGCCAGCGTTTGGGACCAGGGCAAAAGCGAGTGGACGATGGCTCGTGTACTGGTGACCGGAGGGACCGGGCTCATTGGGCGGCACCTGATTGAGCGACTCGTTGCCCGCGGGCACACGGTCAGCGTCCTGTCTCGATCCTGTGCCTCGGTCAGGCCTGGTGTGGCTTGCTTACGGTGGGATCCGCTGCGGGGCCATCTCAGCCCAGAGGCGCTGACCGGCGTAGAGGTGATCGTGCATTTGGCGGGGGCGAATCTGGCCGCGGGTCGGTGGACTCGTCGGCGCAAGAAGGAGATACTGGACAGCCGGGTACGTTCCGCCGAGCTTCTGTTCGAGCGGGTGCGAGAGGCGGGCGCGCCGCTGCGCGCGATGGTGTCGGCTTCGGCCGTCGGCTACTACGGGGCGGTGACGAGGGAACGTCCGTTCACCGAGGATGACCAGCCGGGAAGCGACTTTCTGGCGCTGGTTTGCCGCAGCTGGGAGGAGGCAGCAGAACGGTTCGCCGAACTCGGTGCCCGGGCGGTGCGCTTGCGACTCGGCGTTGTGCTGGCTCAGGAGGGAGGGGCGCTTCCTCGTTTCGCGCGCCTCGCCCGCCTGGGCCTAATCGCCCCGCTGGGCGGCGGTGACCAGCATTTTCCTTGGATTCACATTGAGGACGCCGTGGGGATTTTCGCCAAGGCGATCGAGGAGGAGCTGGACGGCGCCTACAACGCGGTTGCACCGCAGGACGTGACCAATCGGGAGTTTGTCCGCACGCTGGCGGGCGCAGTGGGAAAGTCCGTCTGGCTGTCGGGTGTCCCGGGGGTCGCTCTGCGATGGTTGTACGGCGAGATGTCTGCAGTGATGCTCGAGGGCAGCCCGGTGTCGCCGGCCAAGATCGAGCGCGAGGGGTACCGCTTCCGGTACCCGGAACTGGAAGGGGCGTTGCGCGCCCTGCTCATCCCCGAATCGGTCCACACCGCCAACGGCTGAAAGGAGGTGGCGACATGCGCGAGGGTGTGAAGCGTGGTTTGGTGTCATTCACGATTGTCGCGGTGACGTGTGCGTCGGCGCTGGCCGGCGATTTTCCGAGAGTGAACGAACTGTGCGCGCGTTCGTATATGGACGGCCAGCCCGTGATCGTGAAAATCGGGGAGGACGGGTTCATCACCAGCGTCCAGCGGCCGGGAAAGGCGTGCCCGACACCGGATTTGTACGTGGCGCCGGGTCTGATCGACAATCAGGTGAACGGGTACGCCGCCGTGTCGTTCACGGAGGACACGCTTACCGTGGAGCGCGTGCGACAGGCCACGCGCGAGCTGTGGAAAGCGGGCGTCACGACGTACGTCCCGACTCTCACGACCAACAGCCAGCAGGTACTCGTCAGGAATTTCCGAATCCTGGCCGAGGCCATGCGCGACCCGGAGGTGGCCCTTTCCGTGCGGGGCTTTCACTTGGAGGGTCCCTACATTTCTCCCGAGGACGGCTACCGCGGTGCCCACCTCAAGAAGTGGGTGCGCCCGCCGAACTGGGATGAGTTCATGGAGATGTACCGCGCCGCCGATGGTAAGATCCTGGAGGTTTCGGTGGCGCCGGAAGTGCCGGGAGGACTTGACTTCATCCGTCGCCTCTCGAGGCTGGGAATCCTTGTGGCACTTGCGCACCACCACGCGCCCGCCGACGTCATCCACCTGGCCGCCGACAACGGGGCTCGCCTGTGCACGCACCTGGGCAACGGCTGCGCGAACATGATCCACCGGCACGATAATCCACTCTGGCCGCAACTCGCCGACGACCGGCTGATGATCAGCATCATCGTGGACGGTTTCCATCTGCGTCCCGACGAAGTGCGCACTTTCTACAAAGTCAAAGGGCCCGAGCGCACCATTCTCGTTTCGGATGTACTGGCCCTTGCGGGGATGCCCCCGGGCGAGTACAACGTGGGTGGCAGGCGGCTGGTGGTCGATCCCGCAGGTGTGATCCGCTACCCGGAGCAGCACGTGCTGGCGGGTGCTGCCCGTCCACTGTCGGTGGACGTCGTGAACGTGATGCGTTTCACCGGTTGCACCCTGGCCGAAGCGATCCGGATGGCTTCTCGCAACCCCGCGAGGTTGTTGGGCTTCGACGATCTGGGTGAGATTGCCCCCGGCAAACGGGCGGATCTGATCCTGTTCAGGCTCGGTGAGGACCGGCTGCACATCGTCAAGACGATCATCAAAGGGCAGGTGGTGTATTCGGCAGAACAGTAGCGCCAAAGCTCGGAGGGCCCGAACCGGCTGCCCTGAGGCTGCTCGGACAGGGCGCACGGCGGGGGCCCGGCGGACGCCGGACCGGGAACTCGCAGGTCCGCTCGCCGGAGGGCTCGTGGCGCGCTGATCGGTTGGGGGCATTCAGCCCCGGCGTCAGCGGACGGCTCAGGCCGTGGGATGTAGGCTACAGCTGCCGCATGCGGCTCGCGAATGTAGCAGAGCAGCCGGGCTCGTACGAGGAGATCCGAAGGCGCCTCTCGCGACCCGCTGGTCTCCGCTCTTCTACGGACTCGGAGTCGTGCGGAAAATCGGGGCGAACCGCTGGGACGCAGCGAACGCAGAGGATTTCGCGGAGATACGAACGGGTTGTTCTTCAAGAGTGGTCGAGTATCGTGGAGGGAGGAATTTCACGGCCTTTTCGCAAATTGGGCAAGTTGCGGGTTTCGTAACGCTACTGACCTGCGTTTGTCTCGTACCGTATCTTGAGTGAGTTCCGTCTTCACGGATACCCAGGAGAAAACCGATCCCTAATTTCTTTGCGCCAAGCTCTGCGCCCTCTGCGTCGCTGGGGTTTTGATGGCTTTTTCCCGAGCGTTCCTTGGTCCGCCGTAGCGCAGCTAGCTGCGTGAATCCCGTTTTCGGTGTTCGGTCCCGGGGGTGGGGGATCCGAAGTCATCCGCGGGCAGCTTTGCTGCCTGCGGGGAGCGCTGGGTGCGCCGCGGCCGATTGGGGAACTCCGGTGCTTGCAGATTTTGGGGCTTGCTTGTAACTTTATCACGCCGTCTCGGCGGCGAGCCCTTCGGCGAAGACGCAATCGAGGGGTGACGCAGGGCTCCCCGGGAAAAACACTGGTCATCACCCGGTCTGAGCTGGAAAAACCGAACAGAGAAGGAGCGGAGGAGGTGGCGTTTTCCGGCAAGATTTGGATGGATCCCAGTGTAGCTGGCAACCTCAAGATCGCGTATTCCTACACTTCGGGGCTCTCGGTCAATTCTGTCAATTCCTACCTGACTGAGGAACTCGAAAGCACGATCGCGGAGCTGGTCGACCGGCTGGCCGATCCGCAAACCCTGCGTGATTTCTTGCTCCCTGCCCGCACCCTGTACCGCCGCTTCGGCATCGATCCCACGAAGGTACGTCCTTCCTCGGAGGCTTTGGTGCGGAGGGTGGTTCGGGGCAAAGGTCTGTACCGCATCAACACGCTTGTGGACGCCTGCAACCTTTCCTCCCTCGAGTTCGGGCTTCCCGTGGGCTTGTACGACGGGCAGAAAATCGTGGGCGACGTGGTGTGCCGTCACGGCTGGCAGGGCGAGGCCTACAAGGGGATTGGCAAGGAAGAGATCCACTTGAACGGTCGGCCCGTCTTGGCCGATGCTCGGGGGCCTTTTGGCAACCCCAGCTCGGACTCAGATCGGACGAAGATCGATCTTCGCACAACGCAGGCCCTGTTCGTCATTTTCGCGCCCCACTCGTACGACGCAGCGCTCCTACAAGCCCATCTCGAGTCGGCCACCAACAGGGTCCTCCGCTACTGCGGGGGAACCCTCAAGAGTCAGGGCCTGCTGCCCGAGTAGACGAGCTTCGAGCACCGGCTCCCCCGCGCCGTGCGCTCTGCGCTTGTCAAGCACTGCCTTTGCGGCTCCGCGCCCTCTCTCCGCGAACCGATCGTCTCGAATTCCCCCGCATTCTGCGTCGGACTACCGCACCTACTTGAGACTACAGGAACAGGCCGATTCGGGGGCACGTGAGTCCCACGGCGGGCCCGCCTCCCGCTTGTGATCTTCACCCTGCGGGTCTTGCTCCCGGCACCTCGGCCGGACCGCGGTCCCACAATGTGAGGCTGGTGTCCCGCAGGCTCGCGGCGGGCGAAGTTCGTTTTCGCCTTAGCCCAAACCGGGCGATCGGTGGCTGCAGTGCGGAGACGACCCGGGCCCGATCCTCGTTTGCATTTGAACACCTCTTTGTCTACATTCGTGCGCAACAGTTGCGCAGGTGCCTTTCTACCCGCAAAGGAGGTCGAAATGAGCCCGCTCGGCAGGCGGATGGGATGGTGGCTGGCTTTGCCGCTTTTGCTCGTCTTTCTCGCGACGGGGGCGACGTTCGCCGGTGGAGCGGAGCCGATTCGCTTCGCTCGGTACCCCGCGCCGTCGCCCGATGCCCGAACTCTGGTGTTCTCCTACCAAGGTGATCTTTGGAAAGTGGACATCCGGGGTGGGCAGGCCCTCCGTCTCACGGTGCACAAGGCCTACGAGTCGCGGCCGGTGTGGTCGCCAGACGGCGAGCGGATCGCTTTTTCCTCTGACCGGTGGGGAAATGATGATGTGTACGTCATCCCGGCGGACGGCGGCGAACCCGCGCGCCTGACCTACTTCTCCAGCGGCGACGCCGTGACCGACTGGACCCCCGACGGCGAGCAGGTGATCTTTGCGTCTCGCCGAGACTTCTACTATCACCGCATGCCCATCATCTACTCAGTGCCCCTGAAGGGCGGGACTCCTCGCACTTTCCTCGCGGAGTACGCCACCGACGCCAAAGTGTCGCCGGATGGCGAGTGGATCGTCTTCGCACGCGGACCGGCCTGGTGGCACCGCAAGCACTATCGCGGCAGCAGCAATTCGGATCTGTGGCTGTACAATCGCAAGACCGGTGAGTACCGGCGCCTCACCACTCATCCGGGAAACGACCTCTTCCCAATGTGGTCGCCCGACTCCAAGTGGATCTACTACGTCACCGATGAGGACGGCACCAACAATCTTTGGAAGATGGATCTGCACGGAGGGAATCGCACGCAGCTCACCTTTCACCGCGACGATGGGGTGCGATTCCCCTCCATTTCGCGCGATGGGCGGGTCATCGCCTACGAGCGCGGCGCCGACATCTACCTGTACTGGACCGATGGGCGGGGACCGGAGCGCGTGAAGATCTTCGCCCCTTCGGATCCGAAACAGAACCTGGTTGAGATCAAAACGTTTCAATCGGACGCCACGGAAATGGCCGTCTCGCCGGACGGGGACGAAATCGCCTTCGTGGTGCACGGCGAAATCTTCGTGATGAGAGAGAAGGGCGGAAAGGCCATGCGGATCACCGACAACCCCGCGCGGGATTTTGACATCGCCTGGTCGCCCAGCGGTGATACCCTGCTCTTCGTCTCGGACAGGGCCGGCAATCAGGACGTGTACATGGTGTTCTCGGCCGACACGACGGAGCGACGCCTTTCGCGCAGCCTGAAGCGGACGATCGTGCGCCTGACGGATTCGCCGCAGAACGATTTTGACCCCAGTTTCTCGCCGGATGGTAAGCTGATCGCCTACGTGCACAATCTGGGCGATCTGGTGCTCATGAAACCGGACGGGAGCCAGAAACGCACGCTCTTCAAGGGGTGGGACACGCCGAAGTACTCCTGGTCGCCGGACTCGCGCTGGATCGCCTATTCCAGGAAC
>CAYXFI010000222.1:0-6627 GCA_964464205.1 uncultured Cytophagia bacterium | reverse complement strand
CGCGGTTTCGTTAAACTTCATGTTCACCGCAAAGTCGCGAAGGACGCGAAGATCCGGCCCTTCGGCGACACAAGCCCGGCCCAACGGGCGGATCCTCTCCATAGCCGTCGTACTTGATCCCCGGGCGAGGGTTGCCAAACCGCAGAGCCGCAGAGCCCGCAGGGACAGATTGTAGCGGGACAGCGAGCAACGGCCAGCCCTGCGTCCCTTACGCCCCTGGGGTTGCAAAGCCTCTTCCGCTTTCCCCTTCGCGTTCTTCGCTGCTTCGCGGTTTCGTTAAACTTCATGTTCACCGCAAAGTCGCGAAGGACGCGAAGATCCAACCATTCCGCCCGGACTGCGCTTCAGCGAAACAAACCGGACTCTCCTGGCCGATCTTCTCCGTAGCCAGCGTATTTGATCCCCCGACGATAGCTGGGAGACCGCAGGAACAGACCATCCGGGGAAGGAACCCCAAAAACGTCACACGAGCCCAGCCTCTCCGCGGTTAGATCCCCCTATCTTCCCCTTCGCGTTCTTCGCTGCTTCGCGGTTTCGTTAAACTTCATGTTCACCGCAAAGTCGCGAAGGACGCGAAGATCCGGCCCTTCGGCGACACAAGCCCGGCCCAACGGGCGGATCCTCTCCATAGCCGTCGTACTTGATCCCCGGGCGAGGGTTGCCAAACCGCAGAGCCGCAGAGCCCGCAGGGACAGATTGTAGCGGGACAGCGAGCAACGGCCAGCCCTGCGTCCCTTACGCCCCTGGGGTTGCAAAGCCTCTTCCGCTTTCCCCTTCGCGTTCTTCGCTGCTTCGCGGTTTCGTCAAGGAGGAGCTTCACCGCAAAGTCGCGAAGGACGCCAAGATCCGCCTCTCCCCCCGGGACCGCCCTTCAGCGGCACAAGCCCGGCCCACCAGGCGGATCCTCCCAGTAGCCAACGCATTTGATCCCCGCGCGACGGTTGCCAAACCGCAAAGCCGCAGAGCTCGCAGGGACAGATTGCACGAGGGCGGCTACCAACGACCAGCCCTACGTCCCCTGCGCCCCTGCGGTTGGAAAGCCTCTTCCGTTTTCCCTTTCGCGCTCTTCGCTGCTTCGCGGTTCCCTGTTCAGGAATGATTCACCGCGGAGTCGGAGAGGGCCCCGAAAACAACACAGTGAAGATGACTATTCCTGAGAACCCGCCAGCGGCTGCTTGCGTCAGTCGCCCGGAGGGTACAGGAACACGGTCTCCGACTCCGCGTAGGCCCGCGCGCTGTCCGGCACAAACCAGGTCGGCTTCATTCTGTGCGACGCGAACAAAGGCGCCTGGTCGGCGAAGTGGGGCGACTCGGGGTCGTCGCTCACGCCCCAAGGCAACACGCTGTACGATTCGATCGGCTTGCTCAGGAATACCAGCATGGGACAGGACTGCCCGCCCGCCGCTTCCAACCAATTGGCGCCTTCCACCTTTCGGCCCCAGACGGCCCGCAGCGTGGACATTCCGTACGAGAAGGAACCACCATCCAGAGGCCAGCTCTGTTCGCCGCGAACCAGCCGCAGGAAATCGCCCCAGCGCACCTCGGCTGTGCCGAACGCGTCTCGCAGCGCTCGCGCCGCTCGAACGAGGGCCTGCAACGCCGCCCTGGCTTCGTGGTCATCCGGCCTTCGGCCGCCCTCCGCGTACTCCTGCAACACCTCGTTCCAGTCCCCCAGCTCGGCCCGCCAGCGGTAGTACAGGACCGGCCCGGTCTGATGCCGGTCGAGCCTCCCGTTCCACTGCAGGATTTGCTCCACCACCGGCTGCTGATGTTTGAATCGCGACCGGTTCTTCGAATAGACTTTCCGCAACAGGTCCTGCCACTTCTCGGCGTCGTAGACCTTCGTGTCAAAGGCAAGGGCGAAGGCATCCTCACGAGTCACTTTGTCCAGGTTGGACAAAACTTGTACCGCACGCCTGCCACGCGGGTTGGACCGGTCCTGGAGATCGTTGTAGATGTAGGAGGGATAGTCGGACGCCCGCGGAGCCTTTTCGTGCATCATGGTTCCCGGCGAGATGTTGCAGTTCTGCATGTATCCGCACCCGGGGTTGTAGATCTGGACCAGGTCCTTTTGCTCATGAATCCCCTTCCACTCCGTGGCCGAAGTATCGCCCGGAACCGGGTAGCGCCAGTCGTATTGCTCGGACCGCACCGGCACCTTGCCCGTGCGCACGTACCAGATATTCCCCTCGACATCGGCCACCATGATGTTCTGGGGCATGAACTCGCACATTGCCATCGCCCGCTGAAAGTCCTTGAGTGACCGGGCGTGGTTCATCCTGTAGAGCTGTTCGACAAGCCCGATCGATTCTTCGTAGGGCAGGGCGAGCGCGTAGCCCCGCGTGCCGCGACGCTCGTAGATCGGCCCGTGGTGCGTCCGGTAGACCACGCGCAGCACAGTGTCCACACCGGAATCTTTGGCGACAGGGATCTTGAGCGTGTCGATCTGCAGCGGGCGCCACTCGCCGTCGTATCGGTAGCGCGTGGGGGTTTCAGGGTCGTCCAGCACCTCCACGTAGCAGTCCCCGCAGTCCGGCCCCCCGGTGGTAGCCGCCCAGCTCACCGCCTCGGTGTGCCCCAGTCCCACGAAGGGAGTCCCCACGACCACCATCCCACACGCTTGCCACTTGCCAGCGTGAATCCGTACTTCGTACCAGTGCCCCGTCTCGTGCCAGCCGAGATGGGGATCAATCAGAGCGATGGCCGTCCCAGTTGCGGATTTCTTCCTGGCGACCGCCCATTGGTTGGAGCCGTGGCCCGGCAGCGTTCCGCCCCCCTGCTTCAGGCCGCGGCGCAGATCCCCTTTGGCCTGCCCCAGGGGCCAGCTCCAGATGAAGGTGCGACCCAGCGCCAGCGGATGCCAGGGTTTCGCCTCGATTGCCCACTCGGGCACATTCTCCGGATGCTGCAGCACGTAGTCGTTGATCCCGGCCACAAAGGCCTCCAGGATGCGGCGCAGGCGTTTCGGCACCCGATCGTACTTCTCGCGCGCCACCTCGGCGTGCCGCCACAATCGTTGCTCGAAATCCCGATTCAGGAACTTTTCGCCGAACACTTCAGAGAGCCGCCCCTCGGCGAGGCGGTACCACTTCATCAACTGCTCGATCCGATCCTCGGCCTGCACGTAGCCGAAGGCGTAGGCGGCAGCCTCCTCGGAGTCGCTGAAGATATGCGGGACGCCGTACTCGTCCCGGATCACGGTGACTTTCTGCTGTTTCGAACAACCCAGCACTCCGGCCAACACCAGCAAGACCACGGTAGCGGAAAAGACCCTTCGCATCTCTTCCCTCCTATCGGCTGAACCACGATTCGGCCCTCGCGCGGAAAGAAGCGAATTCCCCGCAAGAGATGCAACCACAATTTTGGACGGAGATAGGAATGTCCCGCATTCTGGGCTGGGAAGGCGCAGGACGAGCGAAAAACTGCTTGCAAATGGTCGGTGCCGTGTCTTAAATTTATGCGGAGCCAGGTGGCATCCAGCGAGCGAACTCGGGGGAACCGGGCTTTCGACGGAAATAGGCCAGGAAGAGAGGAGGGGAACCATGTTGAGGAAAAGCACCGTACTCGCTGGGATTGTAGCCATTGTTCTGGCTGGGTGTTCCACGCAACAGCTCCCGACAGCCCCCCCCCAGGATAGTCGGCCGACAGTGGCCCTGAACACCCCGGCTCGACCCTCCCTAGACGACAGCGAGCTACAACCAACGCTGAGCGCACGGCCTTCTGACGACTACCCCCCAAAGATCAGCAAAACCGTGAATCTTGGCCCCACCGTGGCGGACAGAGAGGGCGGGCCTGCACCCCTACTTCCACCACCGGACGACGAGGTCACTTTGACGGCCGAGAGCTGGGTTAACCCGAATCCGAACAACCCCTACAGCCTCTACCACGGTTCCCGCTCGGTGGCGGACCAGGCAATCTATTACATCGCTGTCACTCACCAGTTCTACCGCGATGGCGTCCTCATCGCGCAAGGACAGCGGGCATACAACAACAGCTACTTGGCCGGTGTGTGGGCTGAGACACCGGATGAGTCGAACACCCAGGAGCTGTGGGAGTCATGGGGGTACCACGCATTTCAGGTGGAAGAAGAGGACGAGGAAATCTGGACGCCCATCACGCACGATGCGCTCTACCACTAGCTTGGCGGCCATTGCCCTGGGCTTGGCTTTGGTAGGGCCTGTGGGAAAGGCGTCAGAGCCCCGGGCCCCCGAGAGGTCGGGCATACGCTGGACCCACCCAGTGGTCGTGTCCGGCCAGGGAAACGACACCAAAGCGTACTCCCCGGCGGCCTGGCCGCGGCCGGGCGGGGGAATCTACGCCGCCTGGGTCCAACGCTACACCGCGGGTCCCCCGTCTGCCACGGACATTGTGTTCCGCGAGTTCGACGGGACCCGATGGATGGAACCCGTGAATGTCTCCCATGACCTAATGGGAGGCAGCCTTCCAGTGGTCGTGTGTGACGACCGGGGTACCGTGTACGTGGCCTGGCTCCTGAAATACCCCCGGGCTGTCGCGGGGGGCGAGCAAGGCAGGTACCCGGAGATCGTGTTCGTTGCTCGGGAGGGGGGCCGCTGGACTCGCCCCAAGAGGGTTCGCCTTTCTGCGCTTGGCGTCGGGATTGGGCCGGTTGTGAGGCCATACGTGGGCGTGGACGGTAGAGCTCGCCTCCTATGGATGGACACGTCTGTACCAACGTCCCTGGAGTGCGTGCTCAGTGTCCAGCCACCAATTGGCCCGGTGGCTCGCAACTTGGGCACGCTACCGAGGGGCGCCATGGCGGACGTGACCCGGGACGCGGCAGGTCAGCTGCACTTGACCATTGTACACTCACTGGCTGCGATGGGCGAACCAGCCGTGGAGTCCCCCGGGATAGACAATGACGTTTTCTACTCACGTATGAAAGCCGGAGAAAGCGGATGGGGACCGCTTCGGCTCGTCTACTTTTCGAGGAACAGTGCCTGCTACTATCCCAGAATCAGCGTCTCACGCGACGGTGCGATACACATAGTCTGGCTTGAGGACTACGACCAGGACCTGTTCGCCGAAGGGCTGACGCACGCGTGGTCTCAGCACGGCGGTGCCTGGAGCGCTCCCACCGTTGTGGCCCGCTTCGACAGTGGTGTGTGCTTGTACGCCAGCACCGCTTGCGACCCGGCGGGCAGACTGCATGTCGCCTGGACCTACACGACCTCGTTCGCGCGAGGGTCGCGGACCGTGTACTACGCCGTTTGGGATAGCAGCACCGGCTGGAGTAGCCCGGAGCCCCTGTTCCCGAATTCACTCTCCCCGCAGCTTGTGGTGGACGATCGAGGAGTGCTCCACCTTCTGTGGGCCGGTAGCGCGAGTGGTCGGTCAGAGGAACGCCAGGTTTTCCATTGTACCGCAGTCTTGGAATATGGAGCGTCTCCGCCTCGTGGATTCGAGCTGAGTAGCGTTACCCCAAACCCGTTCGCCAACGTTACGACGCTAACATATCGAGTACGTTCCGCCACTTTCGTGGAAATCGTCCTGCGAGACATCCGTGGCAGGCTCGTGCGGTCGTTGTACAAAGGCCCCGTGGGTCCAGGTGAGCATCAGCTGAAAATACCGGGTGCGGATCTGCCTTCGGGAGTGTACATATGCACTTTCCGGGGCGGTGGCGTTGTACTGGCCCGTAAGGTGGTCAAGTTGAACCGTTGAGGAAGGGTAAGAACGGAACAGCAGTAGTTTTCCAGAGAGTTGAGCCCTGAGTCGCAATCGTGATAGCACTTTAGCGAAGCGAGGCAAGCTTATGTTCCCCCGGCGTGCTTGTCGCAGGTTCTTGGCCGCGGCCGTGGCCGCTGCGGGGTGCGCACTAGCGCTCACCGTGTGCTGGCCGGCGCAGGCTGAAGGGGGTCAAAAGAGACTGTTCGTTGGCATGCGGTTGTCGCCCTTTCGCTTTCACACGTGGCGTGAGGAGGACCCGGTGCTGCCCTCCTGGGGCCAATTCGACTGGTTCGTCGGTGTGAAATTGATGCCGAACCTTTCGCTACTAGCCGGCGCCGATTACGCCTCCCATAACGTACGCACAACCAGTTCCTTCTTGGCCGCAGGCGACGTCGACGATCGGCGGATTTCTGCATTCACGCCACATCTGGCGCTGCGTCTTACGACGCGCGCTACCAGCGACAACCCCGTCGCTATGTACATCGCGCTTCTCGCCTCCCGGACGTAGACGGCGGTTTCGCTGACCGGCGCCCAGCAGGACTACGAAGCTGAACTGTCAAGCCCACGAACATTGGCTTTCTCCCTCGGCGCTCTCTGCCACCTGCACCGGGATCTCATGGTGGGACTGGAGCTGGGCTTTGAACACTCCAGTAGCGAAGCGCAGTCGGAGTCGGGGGCGCTCGCAAGGCGCGTCAAGGTGTCACACAACCGAGTCTTCGCCGCTTTGGTCCTGCAGGTGTGGGCGCTCTAGCCATGCTCGTACGGTCGGTATGGAGCCGCCCGGGCCTCACGCCGACCATCCCGCGCGTCCGCGGCGGCGGCGCACAAAAACCGTTGCATTCTTTTGTGGGTTTTCGTAATCTTGGGCCGCCACGCGTTGGCTAAGCTGGTCAGCTTCGTGGGGTACAGCGCAGTGATCTCCCACCCGCCCTCCTATTTCGG
>CAYXFI010000221.1:0-6629 GCA_964464205.1 uncultured Cytophagia bacterium | reverse complement strand
ATTGACGTCGTGAAAGCCAGCTCCCGCTGGTGACAAACGGGGCTCTGGGTCGGAGTCGGGCCTACGCCGGGTTTCCCGAGGCGCGGCCCCGTGCGAAGCAGCTCCTGATGCCGACAGCTGACCCACCGACGAGGAACCGATGTCTTCCGCGAGAGAGTGCTTCCAAGCGGGCCTTCGAGCGGGTTCTCGCCGGAAAATGGCCGTTCCTTGGATCACATTCGAACCCCCTGAACGAAAACCGGGACGGTCCGTCCGCCCCGGTTTCTCGCCAAGCTGACTTTCTTCCAGCTGTCCCTACCGCGCGGGCCCCAGCCCGATGGCTGGACCTCGGGATCTGGGATTATCTCTCTTGTTTCGCCTTGTACTCCCGCGAGAAGATCACCTCCACACGCCGATTCAGCTTCCGGCCGATCGGCTTGGAATTGTCCCCGATCAGCACCTTGGTACCGTCCAGCCGGATGATCTGGAGCGGCACGGACTCCCCGTAGCCTTTGGGCGGGTCCAACCGCTCGCGCACTTTCGCCGCGAGGTCGGGGAAGTTCTCCTCCAGCAGCTTCAGGAACTCCTCGTGGAATCGCTGGGCCCGCTGTCGGGACAGGCGCTGGTTGATCTTCTCCGGCCCGATGGCGCAGGCGAAACCAGCGAACCGGATGCGCGCATCCGGGTGCTCCAGCATCTGCTCCACCTGCTTGAAAACACGGTCCCAGTAGAATCCGTACAGCGGGTTGGCCTGCGCGAACTTCATCGGAAAGGCGATCCGGTACTCGCGCTCGAACACGTCCTCCGTGAGGAACACGGAACTGGGATGAGTGCGGAACACTCTGCCAAGCGTGTCGGCTAGCTCGAGCTGGTAGCGCACTTCGCGGCTGATCCAGAGCGAATCCGGTTGCGGTACGGTCCAGTTGGCTTGCCCTTTCAGCTTTTCCCCTCGCAGGTCTTTCAGTGTGCAACTGTCGTGCGCGACATCGGTGCTGCACCGTAGCAGTGCGGTGCGGATGGGAACCGCGGAGAAGATGTCCGACTCGTACACCACCGGAACCGGCACTTTTTCCGCATCCACGTGATGGACCGGCTGGAACAGCGCCATCTGACCGGCGTGGTTCGAGGTGATCTTCACGTAGCGCCGCTCCTGCAGGATCCACTCCGCGTCCTGCTTGTTGGCGGGCAGCCACCGCCGCGGCAACACCTGCCCGGGCTCAACCCGTATCTGCTTCTCGGTCGCGCCGAGAGCAAGAAGCGAGTCCCGCACGGCCGCAGCGCGCAGGTCAGCCAGGGTCGTGTCCAGTTCGCCCGAATTGGCATCTGCAAACCCCTGTACCCTGATCCACAGGTAGGGGTGCTCGTGCAGACGGGTCGCCAGCACTGCCAGCGGCGGGTCGATCGTCGTGCGGTGCAGGTACTGTGGCTGGACCACGGCGCTGTTCACGTCGAAACAGATCTCCGTGATGATGGGGAGATCCAGCGCCACCTGGGATACGGTGAGCGCCAGGGCCGTGTCCCCGGTAGCGAATTTGCCCTTGGGAATCGTGAAGAAAACCCGCCGCAAGACGTTGTTTGAGCGGTCATCTTCGGAGAGCACGCCTCTCGCGTCGGCGACGACGGTGATGGTGTGTGCCCCCAGCAAGCCCGTGTGCCAGGGGATCTTGAACGTCACGCTCTCACCCGGACGGAGCTGAGCGACGGTCGAATCCAGGAGCACAGCTATCCCGGTGGGTGTCGGGATGGGCTCGCCGGCCAGGGACCGGCAGGGGCTCAGGGCGGAATCCAGCACTGAGATGTTGAATCCTTTTTCCACCAGATCGCCCCGATTGACCACCTCAATCCGGATCAGACCCTGGTAATCGTCTTGGGTGATCCACGGGTCGTACTCGAATCGCACGTCTTTGATTTCGATGTCCGAGTAGGGGATGAAGAAGTGAGACACGTGCCGGAACCAGCTTCCGCCCAGGCGAGGATGTCCATCCGCATCGAAAGCCACGACGGTCCAGTAGTAGTGCCCCGTACCCAGGTCGGTGATCAGGCAGGAGTCGCCCTCGGCCCGTTTCGCAGCCAGCACCGGTGGATTGCTGTCCACCCTGGCGAAGAAGGTTTCCGGTTCCGATGTCGCCAGCTTGGCGGCTTCTTTGACCCTATCCGGGTTGCGGTCCAGCAGAACCCAGATGTGCACTTCGTCGAAGAGATCGGGATCCCGCGTGCGTTCCCAGCGAAGCACGACGTTCTTGTTGAGCACCGTGTCGCCGTCGGCCGGGAAGAGGAATACGAAGCCTTCCGGTTTCAACGGACAGAAGGTGACGGTTCCCCGGTAGGTCCGTGAGAAGAACTCGCCTTCGCCCAGTGTGGCCACGTCAAATCGAAGAGTGTTGGCCCGTCCCGGGAAGAACCTCTGGCCGGGCGTTTGAACGGCGTCCAGTCGGATGCTAGCGCCGAGCGAAAAGCGGTCCAGCAATTCGTCCGAGAAACGATACCCGGCCATGAGGGCGAGGGTGCGTCCCCAGCACACCTCCGCGCCGACGCCCACGCTCCCGGATTCGTCGAGAATCTTGCTGTAGTCGCCCAGCAAGTGGATCTGCAGGCCGCTGTGCGTACCCGCGTAGAACGAAGCGCCGACGCGGTAGGTGCGCGGCAAGGGGGTGGCGACCTGCTCGAATGTGAGCGACGGTCCCACGTTGGCCACCGAGGCCCCGAATGAGACAATGCCGTACTTGAGCAGCGGCAGCCCCAGTTCGAATCGGTCCGTGCGGACCAGAAGACCGGCGTCGGCCGCGACGGTGCTCGCTCTGTACCGGTCGAGGGTGCTCCGGAGGTACTTGAGGTTCAAGCCCAGAGCCAGGTTCTCGGAGATCGCGGTGAGCCGCTGGCCGATCCCCACGCTAATCAGCATGTCGTTCGCGGTGGCCATGGGGGCGGCGCGGTCCGAACTGTCGAACTCGGGCATGCCCTGGTAGGACACAGCGAGAGCGATTCGCGTGGTGCTGCTCCAGGGGGTGCGCAGGCGTCTCCCGTGCAGCACGGAGGCATTGTACACGTCGGCGATCCACTTCGTGTAGGAAGCGGACCACTGCCATTCGCGCAGGAAAGCGGTGGCTCCAGCGTTCGCGTAAACAGCGTACGGATCATCGATCACGCTGGCGTAGGCTCCGGCCGTGGCCTGAAGTCGAGCACCGGGGAGCATCTTCAGGAAGGCAGCTCCGGCCCGTACTTGCCCGTAGGCCTCTCGGTGAGGAGCGATCAACAACCAGGCCAGGAGCCACAGCGGCCAATGTATTCTCATCTTGCTCATCGTTTCCCATCCCCGTTTTGCATCCGATCGGTCGTCGACAAACCCGCGGCTCTCACCGCACGAGGATGAATTTCTTCCAGTCGTTGTACTCGCCGGAACGCAGGGTGACCAGGTAGACGCCACTGCCTACTTTCTGACCGTTGGAGTCCCTGCCGTCCCACAGGTAGGTGCTCCAGCCGCCGGGGTAGATGTCCTCGGTCAGCTTCACGATCGGGTGCCCGGCGATGTCGTAGATGTCCAGGCGTGCCACCCTTCGGTAGCTCAGCTTAAAGCGTATTTGCAGCGGCGTTTCTACCTCGGGACGGAATACGTTGCGGTCCAGCACCAGGTAGTTGCTGCTGTGTACCTGCACGGTAGCGCTGGCCGTGCCCATCGTGCCCAGTGGCCCGTAGGCCCGGACTTCAAACGTCACCACCTCGCGCCTTTGGCTGGTGAGAAGGTGCACGGGCCGATAGAGCGCCGGGATTTCCACCCACTGTTCGAGGGGTGGTAGCCCGGCGGCGATGAAGTCGTCCGCAAATGTTTTGTCGATGCTCCCGTCGGGTAGGTAGATCCACAGGTCCCAGGCGATGGTACCCTCGGGGAGCAGGACGCGTACCACCGCGCTGTCGGTGACGTCGATCTCTGCCGGGCTGACCGCGATCTGCGGGTGCAATTCCGGCAGTGGAACCACGTTGTACACTGTGTCCACCGACGTGTTGTCCTGGAGCGTGGTGCTATCCTCGTTGGCCGCGGTGACAAGAGCGAAGTTCACGAGGGGATTGACCCCGTAGGGCATGTCCGCTGGCACTGTGACATCGAAGGAGAAGGTCGCCTGGGCTCCGCCTGCGAGGGTCGGCAAGAACCACACGATGGAATCCTGAGTGACCCGCTGCGGAGAGGGATCGATGTTCCCGAACGAGCACTGGACCGGCGGCACATCGACCAGCCTCACCTGCTCGGCATCGGAGGAACTCAGGTTCCGGACGGTCAGCGTCACTCGGTACGTTTCTCCCGTCCGGGCGTACCAGATCGTATCGGTGCCGCTGATGGAGAACGAGTCCGTCTGGGCGCGTTGGGTCACCGCGACGTCCGCAGGAGGCTTCGGCTTCGGTTTCACAATCACGTACACGGTATCAAGGCAGACGTTGTTCAGCGCCGTGGAGGGATCCTCGTTCGCAGCGCTGACCTCCGCCCGGTTGACGAGCGCATGAAGGCCCACCGGGAGATCGGGGGGCACGTTCACCTCGAAGGAGAAAAGCGCCGTCCCCCCTGCCGCCAGGCTGTCCATTCTCCAGACGATCGAGTCTTGTACGATGCGCCACGCCGGGGGAGCTGGATTCGCGAAGCTCGTGCTCTCGGGTGGAAGATCCACCACAACGACTTCCTCTGCCCGGATCTGACTCGTGTTGCGAACCAGAAGCGTGACCGTGTATGTCTCTCCCGGCCGAGCGTACCAGACCGTATCGCCCTGAACGATGGCGAAGGAGTCGGTCTTCGCCCTCTGGGCGATCGTCACGTCGGTTGGAGGAGGTGGTTGCAGGCCCAGGATGTAGACGACGGCCGAGTCCGCGTCGTTGGAAGCGTTCGTGTCGGCGTCATCGCGGACAACCGCGTGGGCCCACAGGACGGAATCCGGCCAGGGAATGTCCGGCTGCACTCGTCCGCGGAACGTAGCCGTGAACTCGGAGTCGGGGGCGAGAGACTCGATCGTCCACACCGCCGAATCCTGACTCACCCGGGCGGGAGCTGGCGACCAGGCCAGCCAGTCTACGTGTTGAGGCAAGGCCACGGCCACTTCGAAAGCACGGGCGAAATCGGGGCCGTGGTTGGGAGCGCGAACCGTGTACACCAGCGTGTCTCCCGGCAGTGCGGCCGGCTGGGTCTCCCCGGCGATCGTGGTCGTAGTGTCGGAAGCCACGCTGAGGTCGATGGAGAGATCCAGCCCCTTCGGTCGTCGGCCACCGGTATCCGCCAGCGCGAACGTGAGGACCGTCGCCACGTTGTTCGTGCTGTCGATGTCGTGGGGCGCGTTCACCCAGGCGCTGTCGAGCAGCGGTCTGAGCCCGGGAGGCATGCTGTCCGGGAGAACGGCTTCCACGGCCACGGCGAAGGAATCGCCGGGGGCCAGGTCCGGCAGATCCCACACCAGGAGGCTGTCGCTACTTGAAATGGGTGGGATCGTAGCGTTCCCCGGCTTCAGGGGTGTCGGGAGAAGATTGTAGAGCTTGGCGAACCGGATCGTGTTCAGGTAGCGATTGTAGACGGTGAGCTGGTACGTGACGGATTCTCCCGGGTAGCTCAACTGATATTGTTTCCCGAACAACCGCTCCGTCCGTTCGGCCGTGGCGGTGAGGCGTAGAGCTGCATCGATCCTCGGCTCCGCGACGAGACGGAGGCTATCGGCAATGTGCACGCTTTCGGGACCGTTGATCGGACCGTTCAGGAACTGGGGGTATTCGCTGGCGATCACGGCGTAGTGGTGCATCCAGATCGTGCACTGTCCCTTGGGAAAACGGAACAGTCCCCCGTCTCTCCAGGCCGAGTGGGGAGGACCCGGGTCGTCGGGCACGACTTTGTAAGGTCCTGCGTTCGGGTCTTCCGGGTAGATGACGTTGCTGTCGGCGTCGACAACCGTCAGGTAGAAGCTCTCGTTCTTCTGGGCATCGCCGCTGTTGTACACGATCTTGGGGAAGACGCGGTAGTACCCCGTTTCGTCCATGAAGAAGGAGACAAGAGGTGTGTGGTAGCCCTGTTCCCCCTTGTCCGCGCGGACCCCTTCCGTGGAGAGGAGGATGAAATCACGGATGGGTTGCTCCTGCGCAAACGTCGAGTTCGCGAACAGCGCTGTACATGCCAGCGCTGCAGCCCACGCCTTCTGCCACAGGAGCGGAACGTTGCTTTTCATCGCCAAAACCTCCGCGTTTGGCCAAGGCGAAACTCCGTGAAACAAGACACTGTGCCCCCCAATTTGCCGGGCGAAATTGGGATCGCCGACCCGTATTCGGACGGTTGTGGCTCCGCTGTCCGTCTCCCGGCCGCGGCGGCTGCCTGATCTCAAATTCGTCAGCGACCCCACCTGGCCGCACGTTTGAGGTCTACGACCCGGTGCCGCCCGGTTCCGAAGCAGGAACGCCCGAAGCCCTGCTTGCGATTCAGTACGGCGGGCTTCTCGTAGCTGCGGAATGGCTTCTCCTGGTTCAGTGCCCGTCCGTGCAACAAAGACAAGGTTTTAGATGCGAGGCCCGTCGCACGCAGACGAGCCCACTTGTGGCTGCCCACAGCGGGTCGTGAGTAGTGTTTGCAAACACTGTGCCGCTACTTCTTTGATATGTAACGACTTAGACAAAACTGCGTTCGCGAGATCACA
>CAYXFI010000220.1:0-6689 GCA_964464205.1 uncultured Cytophagia bacterium | reverse complement strand
TGAGTTTCATTCCGACGGGGGACAGGAGTACTGCTGTGAGAAATTGGGGGAAGCCCCGAACTCCGCCCGCTTGATTTCCCCACCGTAGTTCCGTAGATTCGCCACGTCATTGGACCCGAAAACGGCGACGCCTCGTGATGTCGCTGCATTTCATTCGTGTTTCCCGCTTCCCCTCGGCTTTCTGCGGAGGAATACCACCGTGTCCGACAAGCGAATTCGGCCCGCCGACCCTTCCGAGACGCAAGCCACAGCGGACCTTATCGCCCGGGTCTTCGCACGCGACCCGAGCTACCTGCGGCTCACCGGATGGTACCGGTGGATGCTTCGAAACCCGGACCACCGTCCCGAATACGTGCGAGTCGTCGAGCTGGAGGGGCGGATCGTTTCCCACCTCCTGGTTGTGGAGCGCCGGATCCAGCTGCGGAACGGCGTGGTGCGTGCCGCGGGACTCTCAGTCGTCGCCACTCTCCAGGAGTACCAGCGGCGAGGACTGAACAGCGAGCTGATCCTGGAGACGCTCGACTTCGCTCGTGCGGAAGGCTTTCACATCTCGCTGCTGGACGGCATCCCGGACTACTACGGACGCTACGGCTACCAAGCAGTGATGCCCAAGTACGAGGCTCGAGTCCCAACGAGGAAAGGACGTGAGCTTCCATCAAACCTCGAAGTCCGCGAGCTCCCGCTCGACGAGGCCAGGGGCAGGATCCGTGAGCTGGCGGCTTTGTACGAGGAGGAGACGTCCGAGTTGATCGGGGCCGCCGTCCGGTCGCACGACTACTGGGCTTGGCTTCTGGAACGCGGCGGACCGATCCTCATGTGCGGGGCGGAGGGCCGCTTGCTGGCGTACGCCTGGCTCGGCGACGACGAGGATCAAGTGCGGGTGGAGGAGGCCGGGGGCCGCAACCCAGCGGCCGTCTCTGCGGTCCTGAAGGCCGTTGCGGAGCACGCTGCCGAGAGGGTGCAGCCGGAGATCGTCCTGTACCTGCACCCGAACTCTCCCTTTGCCCGAACGCTGACGCTGTTGACGGAGGCTGAATTCCGAACGACTTTTCGGCCCAACGCGGGATGGATGGGACTCGTACTCGACGCGGAGGCGGTGGCGCGTGCTGCGCTGCCGAGCGAATGGCCCGCGCGCTCGTCCGGCGATCTAGTCCTCCGGGTCGACGACGCTGTCCTCCGGATCCGCGCGACGGACCGAGGGCCTGTCGTCGAGACCCTGGGGCCCGATCGGGCGCGGCAACGCGAGCCCGACGCGGAGGTGGGGCGGGACGGTCTGGTGCAACTCGCCTTCGGCTACGCGAGTGCCGCTGGGCTCGCCTCGCTCGGTCGTCTCAAGGCTAGCCCGGACGTCATCGGGATCCTCTCGCAGTTGTTTCCTCCGGCACAGCCGGGGCTTTCCGTGAAGGATCACTTTTGACCCCCCGCGCGTCCGACGGGTTCCACCGGCGCAACGGCGGAGGCGAGGGACGCAGCTCGTTTGTGGGTCGGCATTCTCGTGCGGAAGCGGGTTGCCGCTGGGAGGCAAGGGTGCTGACGGCCCCGCGTGGAACCGCGCCGCGCAAGCTTGGGAAAGCGATCGGGCTTCGGTCACGACGGGTGTTCGGCTGGTGAGCGTTACTCCGGTAGCGCCGCTTCCCGTGGACGTGGACCGACGAGGAGATAACCATGAGGAGAGGAATCGCGATCCTGCTGCTGGGTTTGTTTGCGACGGGAGCCGCGGCGCAGTCCTCGGCTGAACGACGCTTCACGCTCTACTACGAGGCGGGCTACTTTCTCCCGGGAAAGGCCACAATGAGGAGCAACTACGCTCGCGGTCTTTACATCGGCTCGTTCCAGCTTCCTCTCGCCGACGGCTTCGGTCTTGCGCGTCAACTGACCGAGCGCACGTCGGTGTACGCAGACCTGCACACCTACCTGCACACGCTCCGCTCCGACCACCGGACCTGGCTCATCACCGTGCCATTGATGGTTGGATTTCGGCAGTCCTTCCGGGAGGTCTCCGAGAGCGGCAGGTTTCACCTCTTCGCCGGCGCGGGCGTCGGGTTGTGCCTGTCGAGGCTGGTTGCGCACTACTACGTCACCACCGAGATGGGGCCGGAGATCATCGGCGAGACGGAAGAGGTTTCCACGTATCTCGGGATGGGACTCAGGTTCAGCCTCGGGCTTGAGGTCGCCACGACCAGTCGGTTTCTCTTTGGCGTCACCCTGAACTACGACCTCGCGGACGGTGGTTCCGCCGACGAGGGTGGTCTGGGGAACGTGAGCGGAATGTTCGCGGCTTTCAGAATCGGTGTGAAACTCTGAAAGAGGGCCAGGCATGAGGCACGTTTGGGTGTTGCTGCTTTCCGCAGCTCTGATGGCCGCCTGCGGGGTGAACCCCACCGTGGATGTGGGCGGGTCGGGCGGCGATTTTCGACTGTATCCTCCGTACCCGAATCCCTTTTCACGCGCCCTCCAGGTGAGCCTCGATGTGCCCGACCGGCGCTCGTTCGTTCTGCTCGTACAAAACCCGTGCGGAGACGAGGTCGTGACGCTACTGCGGGGCCCGCTGGAACCGGGGCGGCACAGTGTTCGGTGGAATGGGAAGAATGCGTCGGGCAAGGAGGTGGGCCCTGGATTCTACTTCATCACCCTGAAAGTGGACTCCGAGATCCAGTCCTACATCGTGAAGCTCGAGAAGTGAAGATGCCGGCAGGAGTCCGGTAGAGGCCCGGAACCATCATCAGCGGAAGGAGTGTCCCAATGGTTGTCAGAGCGTCTCGGGTGTTTTTGTGCTGGTTGTTCTTGTTTGCCGCATGGCCAACAGGAGGTGCGATGCAGAAGGATTACCCGATTCAACCAGTGCCATTCACGGCGGTCCGAGTGGACGGTGGGTTCTGGGAAGCGCGTTTGAAGAACAACTGCTCGGTGAGTTTGCCACTCATTCTACAAATGTGTGAGGACACCGGCCGGATTTCGAACTTCAAACGTGCGGCGGGATTGGAAAAGGGACCCTTCGAGGGCATCCGGTTCAACGATTCGGATGTCTTCAAAGTGATCGAGGGCGCGGCGCGTTGCCTGTCGCTGCAACCGGATCCGGAGCTGGAGGCGAGGATCGATGAGATTATCGGCTACATCGCCGCCGCGCAGGAAGAGGACGGTTACCTGTACACGGCTCGCACGATTGATCCCAAGAATCCGGCCCCCTACGCGGGGGAGGAACGTTGGTCGTTCTTGCAGCACAGTCACGAGCTGTACAACGTCGGGCATCTGTACGAGGCGGCGGTGGCCTACTTCCAGGCCACGGGCAAGCGGGCACTGCTGGACGTCGCGCTGAAGAATGCCGACCTGATCGCCCGCACGTTTGGTCCAGATGGTCTGCACGAGGTGCCGGGCCACCAGGAAATCGAGATCGGACTCTGCAAACTCTACCGTGTGACTGGTGACGAGAAGTACTTGCGATTGGCTCGGTTCTTCCTGGACCAGCGGGGGCGACCGGAGGGGCACGAGCTGTACGGCGAATACTCTCAGGATCACAAGCCGGTGCTCGAACAGGAAGAGGCGGTGGGGCACGCGGTCCGGGCTTGCTACATGTACTCAGCGATGGCTGACGTTGCCGCGCTCGCTGGCGACACGGCGTACAGCCGGGCACTGGATCGCCTCTGGCAGGATGTGGTGGGACGCAAGCTCGCCATCACGGGCGGTGTGGGAGCGCGCCGCGAAGGGGAAGCATTCGGTGCCCCCTACGAGCTCCCGAATCGGGAATCCTACAACGAGACCTGTGCGGCCATCGCCAACGCTCTCTGGAACCACCGGATGTTCCTGTTGCACGGCGACTCGAAGTACGTCGACGTGCTCGAGCGGATCCTCTACAACGGATTCCTCTCGGGCGTTTCCCTCAAAGGCGATCTGTTTTTCTACCCGAATCCGTTGGCCTCAGACGGTGGCTACGGGCGAAGCCCCTGGTTCGCGTGCGCCTGTTGCCCCACAAATGTTGTGCGCTTCATGCCGTCGATCCCCGGATTGGTCTACGCGGTGGACGGATCGACGCTGTACGTGAACCTGTTCGTGCACGGCACGGCGCGGGTGCCGATTGACTCCGGCGTGGTGACCCTCCGGCAGGAGACGCGGTATCCCTGGGACGGCGACGTGCGATTGGTCCTGACGCCCGATGGTGCCCGCAGATTCGTACTGAAAATTCGAATTCCCGGCTGGGCCAGGGGGAAACCGGTGCCGAGCGATTTGTACCGGTACCTTGATCCGAGGCCTTCGACGGTGCAGGTGTGGGTCAACGGCGCGCGGTTGTCGGTGGACACTCTGGACAGGGGCTACCTCACGATCGATCGACACTGGCGCCAGGGCGATGAGGTCAGGCTCCGTTTCGAGATGCCGGTTCGGCGGGTCTTGGCCCACCCGAGGGTGGAGGCGGACCGCGGGTTGGTGGCCATCGAGCGGGGGCCGGTCGTGTTCTGCGTGGAAGAAGCGGACCATCCCGATGGGGTGTTCTCGCTGGTACTTCCGGACACCTCGCGGCTTGAGGCACGCTTCGATCCGGACTTGCTTGGGGGCGTGGTGACGATCTCGGGAGAAATCCTGCGCGAACGGCGGAAAGGCGAGGGGGGTGGCTACGAGCCAGCTGTGCTCAAGGCAATCCCCTACTACGCGTGGGCCAATCGCGGGCCCGGTGCGATGACCGTGTGGGTCAAGCGGTTGAGCAGCGACTGAGGCTGCGGAGGCGCCCGGCCTCAGCAGAGGACCCGAGTGGACAGGACAGTCTGGAGAGGAGGAGCGAGATGGCAAAGAAGGGCAAAGAGAAACGGGAAGTTCCGGTCTTCATCCAGACGGCTTTTCCAGAGCAGCCCGAACTGGACAACTGGCGGCAGGTGACGGAAGAAGAGGCCAAAATGGCCTACGAGATGACCCTGCGCAATGAGCTATCGGGCGGCACTCCCGTGGTCCGGGAATTCGAAGCGCGCTGGCGGGAGTGGGCCGGCCTGCGCTACTCGATGACCGTGATGAACGGGACATCGGCGCTGTACTCAGCCTATTTCGGTTTGGGCGTAGGGCCCGGCGACGAAGTGATCTGCCCGACCTACACGTGGATTTGCACCATTGCCCCGGCGGTGATGCTGGGGGCGCGGCCGGTGTTCGTGGAGAGCGACCCGAAAACGCTCCAGATCGACCCGGAGGATGTCCGCCGGAAGATCACGGACAAAACGCGGGTGATCGTGGCCGTTCACCTGTGGGGCAATGTGTGCGACATGGATGCTCTGATGGACATCAGCCGGGAGACCGGCGTGCCGGTGCTGGAAGACTGCTCTCACGCTCACGGCGCAAAGTGGGATGGTAAGATCGTCGGGTCCATTGGTCACGTGGGCATCTGGAGTCTGCAGGGCAGCAAAGCGGTGAGCGCAGGGGAAGGCGGTGTGCTGGCCACGAACGATTTGGAGATCTTCGAGCGAGCCTGCTTGGTGAGCCAGGTGAATCGAATCGGCGGGCTCGACCTCTACAGCGAGCACTACGCGGATCTGCAGCCCCTGGGTCTCGGGATGAAGTTGCGCGCCCACCCGCTTGGGATCGGCATTGCCTCCGTGCAGCTCAAGAAGCTGGACCAGCTCAACCAGCGGCGTCGAGCTTACGTGGAAGCGGTGGAAGCCGGGCTACGGGAGATTCCGGGACTGGAGCCCGTGTCCGTGCATTCCAAAGCGGAGCGGGGTGGCTTCTACGCGTTTCCGGTGATCCACAATCCGGCGGATCACCATGGGCTCGAAACGCAGCGGCTCATCCAGATCCTGCGCGAGCGCGGGCTAAACGTCTCGGCAAGTCCGTACGGGCTCCTGCACCGGCTCAAGATTTTCGCGGAAGGGTTCGACGTCTTCACTCGAAACCGAGGCCCGCTCTGCGGCGACTACCCCGGCTATCGCGAGGGCGATTTCCCGGTCACCGAGGACATTCACCGCCGTCTGATCTTTCTGCCGGTGCTCTCAGATCCGGTGCCGGGCGCCGTGGACAAAGTGCTCGGGATCCTGCGAGAAGTAGCTAGCGAAGCCGCAGCGGGCAAGTTGAAGTAGCTGCGAGAGGCCTGCACCGCTGGGTGCGATCGCAACCGGCTGGTTGGGGGCGAACGCGCGTTCGGGGCGGAGGACGGGCGGTTCGGATTCCGAGCTGCATTTGCGCAACCTGTGGAAAAGGCACTCCCGTCGGGCCGCCGAGTTTGGTGCGGCTCCGCGCAGAGGCGCGGAGCCGCAGAGCTCCCCCGAACGAGCAACCATGCGATAAGAACCAATGTCCGGAAACCACGGGGCCCCGAGCACGCAGAGACGTCACAAAGTGAATTGAAGGGGCGAGAATGCTGGCAACGCTCCGAGAACGTAGACGGCCCGCTAACGTTCCCTGACCGTTGGGCGTACTCGCGTTTCTTTGTTTTCACCCCAGTTGGTGCGGCCCAATATCTTGGATCGCGTTCTGCGCGAGCAGCATGCCACCGGTGGCATCTGGTTGCCTACGTCCCTCTGTGGAATCCTCTGTGTCCTCCGCGCCTCAGTGGTGACGGTCTACTTTTTCGCAGGGCTCCCAGCGGGGACGTAGGCAAAGCGACTGCTGCCCAAGAAAAGGCGGCTTTGGGTTGACACGTAGCGGTCTTGGTCCGGAGGACTGACGCGCCCGACCGGAGGGGGGAAGTCCTGCCGGGCCTGTTGGAGTTCCCTCGG
>CAYXFI010000219.1:0-6710 GCA_964464205.1 uncultured Cytophagia bacterium | reverse complement strand
ATGCCCTGGGGTTTCGCTTCCTTCCCTCGCAGGTCGCGCACCGCTTGCTGGATGGCTTGCACCACTGGAGCGTCGCTCGGAGTGGGCGCCGGCGCCTGGAGTCGCTGTGGCGAGGAGGTGGAGATCTTCACACCGAATTGTTTCTCCACCTCGTTTATTCTCTCGGCAATCCGGGCCTCCACGTCCTCCAGCCGGTACTTGGGAAGGACACGGCAATCGTAGTAGAAGACATCCTCACCCGGGATCGTGTTCACGTTCGGGACGTTGGCTTCTTTCTTGGTGGGCTCGAACGTCGAGATGGGCGGAGAGAAAAGTTCGTCCCGATCACTGAATAGCTGGTACAGATCCTGAAGTTTGACCGCGAGGTAGCAGGCGGCTTTGAATGCATTTTTCCCCTGCTCGGGGGTCGAAGCGTGGCACTGCTCGCCCACCGTGTGGAAGCGGATCCACAGTATGCTCTTCTCCGCCACCTCAATCATCGTACCTTCGGGATCCCCGGCATCGGGAACGATGATCAGGTCATCCTTCCCGAACAGGTCCAGCCGCTTTTCCAGCACGTACTGCAACCCCTTCTCGCTCCCCGTTTCCTCGTCGGCCACAAGCACCAAGCCGACGTTGTAGGCGGGCTCCACGCCGAGTTCTCGCAGCGCCTTCGCCGCGAAATACGAGGCCACGATGCCTTGCTGGTTGTCTTCCACGCCGCGCCCGTACAACTTGCCGCCCTCCACCCTCAGCTTGAAAGGATCGCTTTTCCAGAGGCTCAATTCCCCAGGGGGGACAACGTCCAGGTGGCTCATCACCCAGACCGTGCGAGAACGGTCGCGCCCGTGGATTTTCGCCACCAGGTTGGGCCGATAGCCAGCGGGCACGCGGTCGTCCGGACAGTTGATTTCCTCAAGCTCGTCCACGCGAAGCTCGGCCAGGAATTTCTTGGCAACCTCCGCTTTCCTGGCCTCGCCCTCGCCGCCGCTTTCAGGAGCCAGCGCGGGCACTTCGGTCAGCGCCCGCTGCATTTCCACCATTTCATCGCGGTACGATTCGATCTTCTCCGCCAACGTCTTCCACACGGGTTCAGCGCCCATCATCCAACCTCCGCTACGTTGATACCGAACCGGAACCTCATTTCCCACCACATCACGCTCCCCCGGTACTCCCCTCGGGAACATCCCCCCGCCTGAAGCGCGTCGGCTCGAACTGAGACCGTTCATTCTTCGACCAGCGCACGGTTCCCGCCAACCGCCGGGGCTGCTCAGGTCTGTGCGGCCGCGGCTTCTCTGAGTCGGAGCTTAGCCTCGGGCCCGTGGTTCAGCAGAAAATCCAGTGCAGAAAGGTGCACGTCGCCCTGCCCGAGAAGATTGGTGTATGTGAAGGATGGAAAAGCCACCACTTCCACGTTCACGCCGGCTTTCCGCAAACCCTGCTCATCTTTCACATCCCGGCTGCCCGCAAGCACCAGGTAGGTACGGACCTGTCGCGCCGCATACGCGTGCACGAGGGCCTCATCTCCGAGGAGGGTGTCGGACACCTCTGAAAGAGCGACCCACTGGACCGCTTCCAAACCCAGTTTCCGGCCCAACCATTCGATCGTGGCACGGGCAAACCGGAGGAAGTCTCCGCTCGCTTGCCCGTACAGCTCGCGGAGATCGTCCAAGTAGTAATCCAGATAGGGGGCCAACGCGTACCCGTTTTCGATTGTCCGCAGGTGAGAGCGCTTCCAATTGTCATCGGTCACGATGCGGACATCCCGAATTCTCGAGGACCAACCTTCGGGTCGGTGCACGGGCACCGTGAGCCAGTGCTCCCCTCCAGCTCCTGCCAGGCGGTACCGATTGATCCGGGGGCGCTTGGGAATCTTGAACGTGTCCGCCAGAAAGAAGACGTTCGCTCGCAGCGCCTTCCAGAAAAACCAGAGAGGCGGGAAAACGTACGGGTATTCCGCGGTAGCCTTCAGAGAGTCACTGGGCATCCTGCGATCCGGCAGCAGGGAGCGGCTTCTCGAGTTCGAAGGACTCCTTCGGCACAAGCACCGAAAGCGAGCGAGGGACCATCGTGACGTGCAAGTGTTCGCCTCCGTCGAACGGCTCCCCGTCGCAGTGGTAGGGCCCCGGTTCAGACCTGTGAATTACGAACTCCCGGGTTCGGTAGATCTCCACGTAGGGCGCGGTGTCGATTGTCCCCAGAAACAGGCGTGGCAGGTAGTAGATCGCCGGGAGGAAACCCACTTCCTGGATGACGCAGACATCCAGGGTTCCGTCGTCCGGACGGGCGTGCGGAGCAATGATGGCGCCACTACCGTACTGGCGCATGTTCGCCGCTGTGACCAGCAGAACCCGCCGCACGATCTCTCGATCCTCGAAGCTCAGTCGTATCTCTTGCGGCTTGTACACGAAGAAGCGCTTCACCCCGATCACGAAGTAGGGAATCGGCCCGCGTAGATCCCTACGGTCGAATTCGTGACCGACTTCCGCGTCAAAGCCGACTCCGGCCGTGACGAAGAAGTAGGTACCGTTGACCCGGCCGGCATCGATCCGCCGAACGACTCCCGTTCGCAACAGGCGCAGCGACTTTCGCACGCTCACCGGAATGTGGAGCCCTCGGGCCAGCCCGTTGCCCGAACCTACCGGCACGACGGCGAGGCACGTGTCACTGCCCACAAGGCCCGATGCGCATTCGTTGACGGTGCCGTCGCCTCCCACCGCCACAACGAGATCGAACCCCTGCTCTGTCGCCTCGGCTGAGAGCTCGCGCGCGTGTCCCCTGCGCTCCGTGTACTTCAGCTCCCACTCGAAGTCCAGGTGGGAGAAACCATTCCGCACCGCCCGGACGATGGGCTTCTTCCAGCGCAGAAACCCGGCGCGGGGATTTACCACAACTCGCGCCCGTCGGAACTGTGGCGTCTCCATCCTGTCCATCACGGTTGCAATTTACCAACGCGGCGGTGAAAAGCAAGAGTTTATCCGCCGGTTGAAACGCCTTTGGCCCCCGTATGGGTGCGCAACCGTCCCTCCCGCCGGGCTTGGCCCCGACCGGCCCAGCCGGGTTTTGAACCAGTGCTCCACGCGTGGCAAGTGACGAGATTGCTGGGAAACTTTTGCAACAGACGGGGACAAACCGGAAGGGCACGGAGAGGGCAAAACCTAATGAGCAGGGCAAAAACGCTGCAGCCAACTTCCCGGGCACTACTGCTTCTGTCTGGAAGCCCAACGCGGAGGTTCGTTCACCGCCCCAGGCTGATGGCGGCCTAACACTCCGAGCAGGCGGCGGTCGGTAGACCCCCCAGGGAGAAGCACCCTGGTTGTCAAAGGTAATCGGAGCACGAAAGCCTGAGGATCGGGCCCACGACGGAGGAATTGAGCCCCGCTACAGTACAAAGGCCTCCGAACGGCAGACCCATCCGTCCTGCCCCAACACTTCACCCGGCGCAGCGGCCGCGCGCAGGCCGCCACATCCGCGATCCCGAGGGCACGAGAATCCAGGGCGCTATTTCCCCTCCCCCGAGCGAGACTCAACTTCCCGTAGAGCCCGGTCCATTCTCCGAGCGAATTCCTCGCCCGGGATGAATCCCAGCACCCGCAAATCTTCGATCTCCGACCCATCGGGGCGGAGGAATAGCACGGTGGGCAAACCCATGATCTTGTACCTGGACCTGAGCTCCTTCGCTTCGGGAGAGCCGTAGCGAGTGAGGTCCGCCCGCAGGGTGACGAACTGGGAAGCCCTCGCAACCACCTCCGGGTCGGTGAAAGTCTCGTGGTCCAGCTCTTTACACGCTACGCACCATTCCGCCGACACGTCGACGAGGACGGGCTTGCCCTCGCTGGCCGCAGCCTCAAGAGCCTCTGGCGTGTACGGCTGCCATTCGAGTCCCTGCCGCGCCTCGGTCGGTCTTACGAGCCAGAGGGCGAGGAAAATGCCGGCCAGTCCAACAACCCAGCGCGTCACCGCAAAACCCCGTCCCGGCGATTCCGATTTCTCCACCCAGCCCAGATACACACCGGCAACCAGCGCCACGAGGGGCAGAAGGAAGCGGTACACCCCCACCGGGATCAGCGGCCTGAGGAAGTAGACCGCCATGCCGATGAGGATGAAGCCGAAGATTTTCTTCACCCAAACCATCCACGCGCCGCTCTGCGGCAAACGGGAAATCGCGCTCGAAAAGGTACCCAGTATCAGGTAGGGCAGGCCGAGACCGAGAGCCAGAACGAAGAACATCCAGAAGCCGAGAAAGGGATTGCCCGTAACGGCCACGTAGGCAAGCAGGGCGAGAATGAACGGCCCGATGCAGGGCGCAGCGACGATCCCGACCGTGAGCCCCATGAAGAAAGCCCCGAAATAGCCACCCTTAGTGGTAGAAGCGGCGCCCGCAAGCCACCCGGGAATCCGGAACTCGTACAGACCAAACATGCTGAGAGCCAAAGCGACGAAGACCAGGGCGACGAAGCCGAGGACCCACGGACTCTGAAGGCTGGCTCCGAAAAGACCGCCGGTCAACGCTGCCACGACGCCGAGCACCGAGTACATCACCGCGATTCCGAGGACGTACACGAGGGACTTGCTGAACGCTTCCGCAGCGCTGCGGCTCTGCTGAGCACCGAAGTAGCTAACAGTGATTGGTATCAGGGGGTACACGCACGGCGTGAGGTTCAGGGCCAGCCCCCCGAGAAAAATCAAGAGAAATGCGACCAAGAGCCCCTTCTCGCTGATGACCGCGGCCAGCTCCCCTTCGGGTTTCGCCGCACTGACGGTCCCGAGCGGAGTAGCCGCGAAGAGCGAGTCGTTCACCGGGTGGACGGGCATGCTGAGGGACACAACCGGGATCACCAGGGAGACCGGCAGCTCGTCCGGCGGGGCGCATGAGTTGTCATTGCACGCCTGGTAGCGGAGAACGCCGTTCACCCGCACGGAATCGCCGGCGAAGCTCTCCCGCAAACGGACATCAACGTAGAAAACCACTCGGCCTTCGTACACGTCCAGCGGTTTCGGCCAAAAGGCGAATTTGATCTTGCGCCCTGGCGGGTACTCCACCTCCCCGAATTCTACTCCATCACTGGACTCAAGCTCCAGCTCCGTGGGCACCAGAAAATCTTCCGTCGGCCTGTTCGTGTTGATGTGCCACCCTCCCTGAATCGTGACGACCGCCGCCAGTTTCATGGAGGAACCAGGCTGAAGAGCGCTGAGGGAGGGCAGAAGCCGGACCGAAGCGACCTTCGGCTGAGCCAACGCGGGTTCGAATTGAGCGACGGCAAGTAGCGCGAGCAGCGGTAGTAGTGACTTCCTGTGGAGCATTGGACAATCCTCTGTTTTGCCGATTTCAGGGGTGATCACCAATCCAAAACATTGGATGAGACGCGCACTCGAGACGAGACAAGCAACCTGACTCAACACCTGTTGTTCGCTAAACGTCCGGGCCCGAGCTCAAGTTTCAACCCCGAACCGCCTTGCCCCGTTCGCTGGGGAGGGGATCTGCGCGAGGAACTGAGGCAACCTCCGAAGGCTTGGCCAGACGGAAAGGGAGCGTGGCAAGGGCGCGCGGACTGATCTCCGCCAGCAAAGACGCGACCGCCGCCCCGGTTTCTTCGCCACTCAGTCGGGATAGGTCGGGCACCTCACACATCCGCGAGCGGATCCTCCCGGAAGCGAGTATCCCCCAGACCCGCCGAAAAGCCTTGAAGGTGCGCGTTGCAACGCAAAGAGCCCCTCAATCCCGGCCGGGTTTGGGCGCGGCGGGAGGCTCCCCTCCCGCAGAACCGGGCCGGCAGCGCCGGGAGCCCGGCGGGTGCCGGCCCTTACAGCACCTGGTACGCGACGCGCGGGTGGACGTACCCCTGCGAGGCCGCGTAGCGTGCGAGAACCCGCTGCAGCTGCTTACGGCCGCGCGACAGACCGCTCATCACGGTGCCGATCGGTATCTCGAGGGTGGAGGCGATCTCTTTGTAGGACAGGCCCTCCACGTCCGCCACGAACACCACCGCCCGGAATTCCCGGGGGATCTTGTCGAGGGCCTCTTTGACCTGATCGTCGATCACATCGTGCAGATCGAAACCGCCTTCCCGCAGGCTGGCCGAATCCGAGATGGCGAAGTCGGTCGAGTCGAGAGCGTATTCCACTTTCTCGAGCTCCACAGGGCGCGGATCTCTCTTCTGCTTGCGGTAGCGGTTGATGAACGTGTTCATCAGAATGCGGAACATCCAGGCCCGGAAGTTTGTACCGAGCTCGAAGCGATGGAAGAATCGGTAGGCGCGCAGGTACGTGTCCTGCACAAGATCCTGAGCATTCTGAGGATTGCGGGTCAACCGGAGGGCATTGTGGCAGAGGGAATCCATCAAGGGGGAACGAGCGATTCGAATTCCTGCAATCTGTGGGATTTCTTTGTTCAACAGGATTCTATCACTGATCAGTACCGGAAAGCGATCGAGATGGGCGAGCAAACAGAAAACCGACCCCCACGGATGTGAAAACGCACCATCGGGAGGCGCGAAACCCCTCTAAGTCCACAGCGAAGGCTCCCGTAGCCTGCCAGTACACCTCCGGGCAACCCTGAATGGCCCGCTATTCTGCCAACACCAACCGGGAGACTTCAGCTCGTCGGAGGCAGAACGATGGAAGGAGGAAGCCGCGGATCGGCAGCTCTGGTGCTACCACAGGCGAAGGATCGTCCCGCCGTCTTTCTAAGCTGGTGCGCAGTTGTTCCCACCGCTTCTCAAAACTCCGAC
>CAYXFI010000218.1:0-6711 GCA_964464205.1 uncultured Cytophagia bacterium | reverse complement strand
GCGGAAAGATGCGGCTCTCCGGCCACGCCAAGAGTGAGCTTCGGCGGTCTGGCAAAGCCGTCCGGCTCCGCACCGTTTCCGCCCGAGCTCTCTGCCGCTGGATACTGCGGGAAACCAAGCAATCAAACTGGAAAGCGGCAAGTTTCCCTCCCGAGGCATCAGGTAAACTCGTTTCTTTTCGCAGCGGAAAACTCTGCGCGAAGATCCCTGCGACGTCTGCGCCACTGCGGTGCAAATGGGTTTTCTTCGCTTCTCCCCAGAGTCAAACGGAAACCGGCGTAGCAGGAATAGGAACCTTCTGCTGCCGTACTACCGTGGAGCCCAATGGCTCCTGTGGGTTTCGGGAAACCTGTGAAAAAAGTCACTCTCGCACGGGGGCAAGTTCAGCATCCTCCACTCCCGCGAACCGTACCGAGGTTGTCGGAAGCGCACCAGCGTGGGAAGCCCCTGTTCCAGCGTCAACGGAATGGAGTAGAAAGGTGCTCCGAAGCCGCTGGGAGAGGCAGACCTGGGCCAGGAGCACGTCATTTCACCAGAAGACATTTGCGAGTCAGACACTTCCCGCCCACTTTGAGCCGGATCAAGTAAACGCCAGAGGCCTGCCCTTCCGCGCGCCACGCCGCGGTGTGCACGCCTGCGGCCTCGGGACCACGCGCCAAAGTCGCAACTCTTCGACCACGCACGTCGAACACGCCCAAATCCACCTCCGTAGCCCGCGGCAAATAGTAGGTCACCGCAGTGGACGGATTGAATGGATTCGGGTAGTTCGGCAAGAGCTCGTAAGCACGTGGAGTTCCGTCGTCCGAGCGAGCTGCAACGCCCGTGCCTGCCCCGAGATGCACATCGATGCCCCTGACGATGCCCCCACCGACGAGCACGGGTTCGGCCGAAGGGGGAATTTGCACCCTGAACGGACTCAGATTCTCGTTCAGTTTGAACGGAACGGCGCCGTACCACATGGCCCTTTCCCAGCGCGTTTCCCCACGAACCTCCTCACGGCCGACCACGAGCACGTAGTACTTCCCCGGTCGCAACCCAAGCAATCGATAGTCGCCCTTCACCGAACCCATCTGATCGGAATACAGGGAGAACTTGTTCAAGCACCCGTCTTCATCGTACGCGAAGACCATGTAGACACCCTTTCGCACGAGCGCATCGTTTTCCGGATCGAACACCTGGCCGCTGATGCCGCCTCCAGCCTTCGGCAAACGGATCTCCTCGAGCCGTCGAGTGGCGCCGTTGGCCGCGGTGATCAGCTCCGTGTCGGGATCGTCAAGCCCAACCCCACTTGGGTAGAAAACGCAAGCGAGGGAATCGTGAGCGGGAAGCGAGTTCACATACCCGGTGCAAGCGACGAGTTTGTAGCTGCCGCTCAGAATCCTCAGGCGATATCCTCCCACCAGCGATCCCAAAGCGTTTCCCTCAACCTCTCCCGTGGCCGCATCCAGCGCGTAGATTAACACGAAATGCTCCCTGTCCGTCAGCACTTCTCCCGCTTCGCCCCGCACGATACCCTCGACGCGACAAGGATGCTCCACAGTGAAATCGATGTTGTGCGTCCAATGGTCTGCCACCGCGGTGACCTCCTTGGCCCCCTCGAACGTGAGGCTCCCGTCGTAGAACTCACTCGCCAGATCCTCATCGCCCTCGTACCGGAAGAAAAGCCGGTACCGTCCCGTCGGCAAACCGGCGACGACGAAGATCCCACCATTGGCCACACGCCCCCGCTCGACCGGGCGGTAGTCCGAGGTGTAGGCGATCACGGTTCCGCTGTAGCTGAGCGGCTGGCCACCTGGACCGTACACCCGGCCATCAATCGCCCCACCCGCCCGCATGGTGAAATCCACGCCACTGACTGAATCGCCCGGAGCTACCGTCACCCACGCGGCCTGGGAACTGTCGTACACACCGGGGTACCACTCGTCCGCGGGAGTATGGAGGACGTCTGGTGCCACCCACGGCATGTACTCGGCGAACAGCTTGTACCTGCCCGATGGCAGACCGGTGATCGCGTAGCACCCGTTTTCTTCCGCCTGAGCGGAGAAGACCTCTTCCGAGCGAGGCCTGTGAGCCTGAATCTGTACATCCCAGGAGATCGGTTGGCCATCCGGTCCAAACACGCGTCCGGCGATCGTCGCGCCGCGCGTGAGCGTGATGTCGATACCCCCGGTCGTATCCCCATACGTCACGCCGATCGGTGTGGCAGACTCCTCGTCGGCCGCATCTCGGTACCAGCCGCCAAGGTATCCGCCGGGACCGTAGTACGCGTACTGGATTTTGAATTGACCGGCAGGCAATTCACCAATCACGAAATGGCCGGTCGAGTCGGTCGGGCCCTGGCTTACTGGATCTCCGTCGGCATCGAACGCATTCAGGTAGCAATCGTAGGCCCCCACTGGCTGGCCGTCCGGCCGATACACCCATCCGGCGATGGCTCCCGCCTCGCGCAGAACGAAATCGATGCCATCCAGCGTCTGACCCGCAGCTAAGTGAATCACGTCGGCGTCGGAGTAGGTGCCTTTGCCCGAATACCATTGCGGGGCGTAGTTCGCGCCCTGGGGGCCGATGTACCGGCAGTACAGCCGGTAATCGCCGGCAGGGAGGTCGCGAATGGTGTAGCGACCCTGCGGGTCCGTTTGGGTGTGCTGGCCTAAATCGCCGGAAGAGGATAAAGCCAGGATCGTGCAGGGCGTCAGTGGGGTCCCGGCTTCCGACCTCACTCGACCCTTGATGGACGACGACCCGGTCGCGCTCGGCTCGAGGACGAAGTCGATGCCCGAAGTCTCCTGATCGCTCACCACCTGCACGAGCACCGCGTCGCGCACGTCCTGGGCATCGTCGTAGAATTCGTCGACGTAGTCCTCCGATGAAGCAAGCACGTAGTAGTCACCCGGTGGAAGGTCCGTCACGCGGTAGCTATTACGTCCGGACACGTAGTCCGCCCCTGCCCAGAAACCGAGATCGTCGTACACAATGACCGCCACAAGGTGGCGAATGGGGGTCGATCCGTCTTGCTCGAACAGGGAGCCGGAAATGCTCCCCCCGCCAGAGGTGCGAGCGAGAGACAAAGCGTTTCGGCCGAGGTCGGGCACGGACTCGCCCGAGCGCAGAGAAGCCAGCAACCGGGCTTGCTGGGTCGCGATTCTTCTCTCGAGCAGGTCCGGCGCGACGCGGAAGCGGGAAGTCCCGTCGCCCACTGAAACCCGCCCTTGCACACCCGCCTGGTGGAGAAGCTGGATCAGGAAGCTCTCATGCCCTTGCGGACCCCCCGCGGAGGCGACGCTTACACCCACAAGCCCCGCAAGAACCCCAACCGCCAGAATTTGCCCCTGCATCGCCCCCTCCGTGCGCCAGGGTTCCACTGCACCGAGTGCGAAATCTGTCCCGTTTCGCACCAACGCTGAGCACAGAAATCATTCGTCTGCGGGGTTCTGAAGGTCACATGTGGGCTTGAGCGGGGTATCGCGGAAGACGGGGCGTGCGGAGGAGTGAGCAAGAGCGGAGCGAATCCCGCGGACGGTACCTCCCGTCGTGCATTTAGAACCGGCGGAGGATTTCGAAGTTCCGCCGGCCTGGCCTTGGACGGCCGCAAACAGTGAAGCTCGCCGGACAGAGCACGACGGCCGTCACCTCACGTTCAGGCCCCCGGGGCAATCTGGATAGCCCTCCCTGCGCCTCGGCGATCTCCGCGTGAGGGATGACCTAGCGGAGAGAAGCGGTAGTCTTGGCGGCTCGGCGAGTTCGCAAGAGTCTTCCACCCTCCCGTTCTCCCCACTCCCTCGGTCAATTCAGGGTTCGGAGCCACCTCAGGGCTCGTGCCCACGGGCCTCGCTGATCGTGACAGTTGCGTCTCAGTTCCGCTGCTGACCCAACTCGGACGACTCGACCAACCCGGACACTGAGCGCCTGTACGCAACGCGACTGGACAAGCTCGGAACAGCCACCGTCACCATACCGCAGACGAACCTGCCCTTCATCCTGCCCCCATAGCCCCTCACCGCACCAACAGGAGTTTCCTCACGAGTTGTCGCCCGGGCTGGGACACTTGAACGGCGTAGACAGCGCTGGGTAGAGGAATCCCGCGCGTGTCCCGACCTGTCCATGTCCAGTGGAACCGACCCGGTTCTCGGCGGGTGCGCGAGTACACCCGGCGCCCGCGCAGGTCGAAAACCTGAAGGCGCACCGGCCCTGCACTGGCCGAAATTTGGAACGTCACGCGTTCCGAGAAAGGATTCGGATGCACAGAAAACGCCATGGGGAGTGTCTCCGCGGAACTCGATCCACCCTCCAGGCCGCCAACAGTGTCTGGAACCAGCACAAGCAGCGATACTTGGTGGGGTCGCATCCCCAGATCAATCGCAATGCTGCCATCGGCAGCAACCGGAAGCGTGGTGTCCGGTCCGGCTTTCTCCAGGTCGTCGATTCTCAGGTACTTGTCGCGATGGTGCCACCAAAACGCCTGTCCACCGCGCTCGAGGTTCATCGTGATGGCCGCGTCGTAGATGCTCCCTCCGAGGCCATTGTACGGAACACGCGGCAGGTCTTTGCTGTCCTCAAGCCACACGTTGAAGAAGTTGCTGTGCGTAGAATCCACCAGCCAGTGGACGAGTCGCACGGCCGAGGCAGAAAACGGAAGCTGTGTGATCACGATTCGGACTGGCTGCGGATCTTCCAGCGCGGGGAGATGGGGATAGCGGTACTTGTGGTGACTGTACACGAAGATGCTCAGCGTGTCCTGCGTTTCGGACACCGAGGCGATCCCGTCGATCTCCTGCCAGGCCTTGGAAAGGTAGTTGCGATCGTCGCGCACCAGCCGCATCGCCACCCGCGTTTGTCCTTTCATCTTATCGAGCATCTCGATCACGTTGTACTTGGGAGTCTTCACGCCGTCTGCGCTGAACCCCCATTGGACGATCCGGTCGAAGCCTTCCCGAATGCCGAACACCTGGTACGCAGCCTGCCAGGCAGCACCGTATTCAGTACCGTCACCGAGCCACAGGTAAGCACCGTTCTCGTCGTGCAGTAACTGACCTTCGTCGATCCCCAGCGCAACGGTCTTCAAAGCCCCGTAGCTACGAAGCTTCGCTTTCAGCCTGGCGACGCGGTCTTTGAACTTCTTCAGCGGCGGGAAATCCCTCTGACAGTGCTCGTAGGCGGAGAACGTGAAGAAATCGATCCGGGTGCCGACGGTGCCCGTGTACGCGTTCGTGTCCGCGAACACGTGGTCCAGGATTTCCATCCCCCAGTGGTCTTCCATTTCGCCCAGGATGTTGCCGGGACCTACGGTGGCTCCGGGGAGCGCCTGCTGAATGGCCGCAACCGTGTAGTCGTACAGTTTGAAGTACTCTTCTTTCGTGCCGGACCACCAGTCCCGATTGTCCGGCTCCGTGTACAGACGCCACGCCCAGCGCAATACTTCCTGGCGGCCGTAGCGGGCCACGCAGTGGGCAACCAGGTCACGCACGAAATCGTGCCATGCGTCGTAGTCCGTGGGCGGATCCGTGATGCTGCCAAAAACGCCGATGTGTGGGTTCTCCGGCGCCAGGGCAAACGGGATGGCCCCGAGCACAATGATGGGCGTGAGATTCATCGGCTCGAGCACGTCCAGAAACCGGTCGAAATTGCTGAAGTCGAGAACCAGAGCTCCGGTGGAGTCCCGTTTCAGGATCTCGTCCTGCGGATAGTCGGGACGTCCACCGGTGGCGGTCATCAGAACGACTCGGCGGAGAAACGGGTGAGTTTCCACGTACCAGGTATTTGGTTCTCCGTCCGGCGTGAGTAGGAACGAGGGCGACCACAGATTGAGGGCATCCCAAATCGGGCGAATGCGTTCGTATCGCTGTGCGGGATCTACCTGGAATTCAACAGTGGAGGCGACGACCACCGCTGCGGGTGCGACCAGGAGAAGCACAGTGAGCGAAAGACGGCGCCAAATCACGGCTGCGATGCTCCCTCTCACTTTCCGCCTGTGGAGAAGACCCTCGTCAGACCAGGCAACAGGCAACTCTCGCCGCGCCGACTCTGGGAGTGCGCGTTTCTTCGTCGCTGTGTCAGTTCATGCAACCGCTGTGTTCCGCAGAACCGTGTACTACCCCGATTGCGAAAACCAACAGAGCTGCTAGCCGCCAATCCGGGATCCCCAACTCCAGAGTGAACGACCCGAATACCACACCCCAGACGCCCACGTATTCCTGCACCGAGAAGATGAAGAATTCTGTTGGAAGAGTCAAGCAACAGGCAAGACAGGTGTGGTCGCTCCGATCGACTTCGCCCGCGCTGCCGAGCCACGGCCACGAGCCCGCCTTGCGCCCTCATGGGGCAGGCCCAGCAGGGTGGCTCTGCAGGAGATTGACTGCCCAACCGAAACCGCGCCAGCGGCTGGAGAACCTACAAGCCCCGGGCAAAACGCAGCCGCGACAGCCCACCGTGCGACACAGCCTTCCGTCTGCACCCCTCCGCGGGCTCGCCGAGCCAAGCATCGAAGCACCGCGAGGGCTCTTCCTCGCAGGTCACCTCTATCAGCGACCAGCACTTCCGAAGCGAACCACTCGTTTCTCCGTCGATCCGGCAGGCAAGATCCGCAGGTCCTTGAGCTCTTGCCACTTCCCGAGGTCGGGATCCCCCACCCGAACCATGTACGTCCCGGGACGGAACACTTTCGGTCGGAAGCTTCTCCCCTGGGCCCGCACCGTGTACACGATCTCGCGCGAA
>CAYXFI010000217.1:0-6734 GCA_964464205.1 uncultured Cytophagia bacterium | reverse complement strand
AGGGCTTTTCTCAGAAACCCCGCAATTCAGGCCATTCCGCGAAAATCCATCGACTTTCCATCCCGGGGGCCATCGGCGAATCCCGAGCGGAGGCGGTTCGGAGACCGCGCGTTGCAACTAGCCACCCACCTGCCAGCTCGCCCCCACGCGCCATTCCCGGCCCGGCATTGGGAAACCGAGTTCATCCTCGTAGCAGGCGTCCAGGACGTTCTGGATGGCCAAGAACGGAGTGAGGCCGGCGAGACCATCCCAGGTGATCCGCAAGTCAACCACCGCGTACGGATCGAGCCAGCCACCGCCGCTTCGCGTAGTGTAGTAACGCCGTGAAACGAGCTGGGCGTTCACGTCCACGAGCACCCGACCCGGCAGAGAAAAACCGACCTGCCCAACCCACTTGTTGCGCGGACGGTACGGTAAGAACGATCCGTCGGTCACCTGTCGAGCGTCAAGATACGTGTAGCCCAACCGAAGCGCCAGTCCCTCCGTGGGCCTCCACTGGCCGCTCAGCTCCACCCCCTCAAGCCGTACGCGTTCCAGGTTCTCGTACGGCGCCCGCCGACTCCGCTGTACAATCAAGTCCTTCACATCGCTGCGGAATGCGCCGAGATCCGCGCGAAAGACATCCCCCAGCGTGATCCGGAATCCGGCTTCGTGTAGCCAAGCCATCTCCGGGCGCAAGCTGCGGTTCCCGTAGAGCGAACCGTACCATTCTTTCAAAGTCGGGAAGCGCGACTTTCGGCCGGTGAGCCAGCGAACCGAAACATGATTGCCCAGGCGATACACAAGCCCGAGCTGAGGATTCACGGAATGGAGGGTACGACCATCTTGCTCCCGCAATTCATCCAGACTTACGCCCAGTAGGCCCTGCCAGCGGACCGTCGGGTTCCAGGCCGCTTGCCCAAAGACAGAAATCGTATGCGCTCGAAACCGCTCCCACGGCTCTCCGACGTCCCCCTGCGTATTCACCGCGTCCCATTTCGCCTGCATACCTACATCCACGCGGAGGTGGGCTCCGTCCAACCAGCTCGCGTACAACTGGGCTCCGCTCACACGGTTACGGTACGTGCTTGCCCACTGCCGTCTTTCGTAGGCGGCATCGGAGAAGGATTCCAGCGTGTTGTCGAAGTGTTCGCGGAAAGCCCTCAGGCGCAGCTCGAAGCCGCGGCGCAGAGGCACTCGAGCATTCACGTCGACGAAGCGGCGCTTCCAATCCGAGAACCTCCAGTAACGCGGTCTCAAGCCTCTGGTCGCAGGGGGCACACCCTTGGACGCGTCGTACAGGCCGGCCGAGAGGGTCACGCGGCCGCCCCGAGGCAACAGCCAGCCCAGCTTGGCGTAGCCGTGCAAGCGCTGCCAGTCGCTGTTTTCTCGCACGCCTCCATCCTCGGTAGCTGTGGCCGAAAAGGAAGCCGGAAGCCTGAAACCGTCCGTCTCGGACCCGCTAGCCGCGATCCAGTAGAATAGGGGCCCTCGTCGCCCTCCGTATCGGGCCCTTGCGCTGCGGAATCCCTGGTTGCCGAACTGAACTGCCCCCCGCAGAGTGCCCCGGGAAACCGCATCCGCCGTCACGATATTCACAACCCCGCCGAGCGCGTTAGCTCCGTACAGCGCGGAAGCCGGGCCTTTGGCCACCTTTATCTTGGCAACGCCATCCAGAAGCAGTTGGTCGAGGTCCATCGTGCCAAAGTAAGGCTCGTACACGGGCCGGCCGTCCAGAAGCACCACCACCTCGCGCTGGGGAAACCCGCGCAGATACAACTTCGCTTCGTTCTTGACACCGGTAGTCACGTGCAACGAAGGCATACTGCGCAGAATTCGAGCCACGGAGCGAACCTCGGGGCTCTTTCGCAGCAGACCTCCGGAAATCTCATCCGTAGCGTAGGGCGGGTCCGGCAGACGCTCTGCAGTCACGACCACTTCGCCGAGGTAGTAGTCCACTTCCTGGGCCCACGCCGTGAACCGGCACTCGACAAGCAGGATCAGCGCAAGGGCCCACGAGAGTACGAAAAATACCCGATGCGAAAATGAGACTCTCCTCATCGCTCTCACCCTTCCCTCACTGCTTGAACCCTAGGCGTCGACAGAGGAACCGTTCTGGAAATCCGCACGGAGAGGCGCCAGCCCACCGCGCCCGAGGCTGCTCCGAACAAGACGTGCAGCCCGAAAAGTGCCGCGAGCAAGACCCACGGCCTGTCCGCGCCAAGGCCAAACACGGCGGCGGCTTTCTTCAGAATCAGACCGTAGATTCTGAGCACTCCGAGGCCGGCGACGAGTCCCTGCACGAGGAACGGATGGAAAAAACTCCAGATCATCGCAGCTCCGCCAGCCACCGCGGCACGAGCCGGTGAGAGGGGTCCGGTCAGAAACACGAGTTCAATGGCGCTGCTCTCAGCCAAGATACCAATGGCGGCCCACTGACCGCCGGGACCGCCCAGCACTGCTTTGATGGCCGCAACGGCCAGCCCCACGGCCACGGCCGAGCCGGGTCGCGGCACAAACATCCGTGCCGAGACGAGCACGAAGACCCCGCACGCAGTGAGCACCAAGCCAGCGAAGGGAACGCGGGCCCAGTGGAGCTGGTTGCCGAGCTGCAGTTCCGCCAGCGCCCACAACGTCCCAAACATGGCCAGAAGAGAGAGTCGTTGCGTCTCCGATAGCCGAATAGCACCGGTTCCGGTCATCAGCCTTCCTCCTCAAAAACGAAAAAACCCGGTCCCGTGCTTGCCGGAGACCGGGTCATCGGTCAACAAAAAAACCCGGCCCCGCGCTGTGCGTAGACCGGGCAAAGGCTGTCCGCGTGTCTCCTTTCCAAGCACGGGGAGGCGTGGTCGTTTCCTTCCACACCCTATCGGCCAAGGCGCCATGGCCGAAGCTGTAGGCGCCAGGGCTCGGAGACAACTCATGCACAGTGGTCTACAATTTGCGTGCCAGTCGGTGGGTCGGTGTTGCATCTCCGCATCCGCTTGTTTTCTCAAGGCCTGCGGACAAACCCCGTGGTGACGCCTGGCTTTGGCGAGCCGAGGGGACGTCGCTCCGCCGTCTGAGGTGTCGGCATGCCGTCAGCCCTTTGCTCCACCGTTCGCGCTTGGAAAACGACCCGGTCCGACGACTGACCGACATGGCCTGCCCGGGAGGACCTCTCCCGGTACCGGACCCGCGGGTGCTGGAACCGGGAACCGCCTCGGAAACGTGCACGTGCCTATCGATACCAGCCGTTGGCGGGACCGTCCTCGCAATCGCGCGGGCGCCAACTACCCAAACGCGACTGAACCGCTGTGGGCGGGGAAAGGGGTCTACGCCCCTCGGCTTTCGGCCCCAGTCGCCGCCGGGGGGAGCAGAATCGCCTCCCCCGCGGGCCAGTTCCAGTGAGGCGAGGTCAAATCGGACGTGCTGCAACCGATTGCGATCCTGATCCATTGTTCGTAGATTCGCGCGATTCCGGTGGACGCACAGCGCGGAGACGAGCTCGATGGGCTACTTCCCCGCGGACAAGATCGTCGTTGGCGTACTGGCAGGAGGTCGCAGCCGCCGGTTCGGGCGAGACAAAGCTGCCTTCGAGGTGAATGGCCGCCCCCTGCTCCATCACCTGGTCTGCCGCTTCCAGCGGGCCGGCCTCCGCACCATCGTAGTGGGTCGGCGGCGCGACCGCACCGTGCCCGACGAGGTGGCCTGCCTACCCGACGCCCTCCCCGGGCACGGCCCGCTCAGCGGCCTGCATGCGCTTCTGAGCTCAATCGCTCCCGATGAACGAGCGTTCGTCCTCCCCTGCGACCTGCCGTTCTTCCAGCCGGAGCTCATTTCGCAGGCCGTCCGCCACCTGTTCCCCGACGACCAAGCTCTTCTCCTCCGCGACGCGCACGGGCCTCAGCCGACGTGCGGTTTCTACTCGCCCGAGTGCTTGCCCATCCTCGAGGATTGCCTGCGCCGAAACGACAATATTGTGTGGGCGCTGCTGGACCGTATTCCGCACCGGTTCCTCTCCCTTCCCGAGGTATTGCCCGGCGCAAGCCAGTGGCTGCTCTTCAACCTCAACTCCACGGAAGATGAGCAACTGTTCTGGAAGCTGTATCCGGAACACTCGCACCTGTTCGAAACATGAGACTGAGGGACTTGTGAAAAGCTCCGGCAAACCGCAGGGTCGCAGCCGGTAGGTCCGGCAGGAGCCGGACCCTCCAGGGGCTGGCAAGATGGAGACCGGCGGGCAAGGTAAGCGTTGCAGAACTACGAGCTGGTTGTTACCTTACGGCCGAGTCCTCGAATCTTTCGACGAGGGTGCTCCGGTCTGCCACCGAAGAGTCTGGGACCGCCAGTGCGAAATCCGCTACGAGAGGGTACGATGTCTCCTGCCGGGACAGTCCCCGCGCTCCAGCGCTGTCGCGTGCAACACAAGCGTCAACTCGCGAAAGAAGTCTACCTGCTGACTCTCCAGTCCCCCGAGATCGCGCACCGCGCCGAACCCGGCAACTTCGTCAACATCCGTGTGTCGGATTCTTTCGTGCCTCTCTGGCGGCGCCCGTTCAGCATTCACGACGCTCGACCCAACGCCGACGAATTCGACATCCTCTTCCACGTGGTCGGTAGCGGTACCCGTCTCCTGTCGCGCGTCCAGGTCGACGACGAACTGGATGTGCTCGGCCCCCTTGGGAACTCCTTTCCTATCCCGGACCCACCCGCGCCGGTCCTACTGATCGCGGGTGGCCTGGGGATCGCGCCATTCCTGCTGGCCGCCAGAAGACTTCGCGCCGCTGGCTCCCGGGTGGTGCTGCTGTACGGCGCACGGGACCGCGAACACCTGATCGACACGTTCCCCTTCCGAGAGATTGGGGTAGAGGTGCACCTGGCGACGGATGACGGCAGCGAGGGCTGGAAGGGCACCGTGGCAGAGCTGTACCGCGAACTGAGTCCCGAACTGCCGCGGGATGCCCTCGTGTACACCTGCGGGCCGACGGCGTCGGTGGCAGCACTGGCCCGCGTCATCGAATCCGAACCTGCACCCCGCCGTGCCTGGGCCTCGCTGGAAACGCTCATGGCCTGCGGCATCGGGGCTTGCGTGGGCTGCGTCGTGGAAACCAAGGCCGGCGACGGCTACCTGCTCGTCTGCAAAGACGGCCCCGTGTTCCAACTGGACGAGGTGAGACTTTGGTAGACACGCGCGTCCGCATCGGTCCGCTGGAGCTGAGAAATCCCGTGCTCACGGCGTCGGGCACGTTCGGCTACGCTCGGGAATTCGAAGGTCTCGTCGATTTCAGCAAGCTTGGGGGCGTGGTCAGCAAGACCGTGACGCTGGAGCCCCGGGCGGGGAACCCGCCGCCCCGAATCGCCGAAACCCCCGCGGGCATGCTCAATTCCATCGGCCTGGCGAATGTGGGCGTGGACGAGTTCGTGAAGGACAAACTGCCCTACCTCGCCTCGCTGGACACCACGGTGGTCGTGAACGTGGCGGGCCGCTCCGAGGAGGAGTTCGTAGCTATTGTGGAGCGACTGGAGCCGGAGAGCGGCTTCGAGGCCTTCGAGCTGAACTTCAGTTGCCCCAACGTCAAAGAAGGGGGCATGGCTTTCAGCACGGACCCGGCCGTCACACTGCGGGTCACCCAGGCAGTACGTCGCGTCACCCGCCGGTGCTTGATTGTGAAGCTCTCGCCGAACGTCACCGACATTGCGACCATCGCTGCCGCCGCGGAAGACGGCGGGGCCGATGCAGTGTCGGCCATCAACACGCTAGTTGGGATGGCCGTCGATGTCCGCACACGCCGCCCCCGGATCGGCACAATCACCGGGGGGCTTTCAGGGCCAGCCATCCGACCCGTGGCTGTGGCGCGCGTGTGGCAGATCGCCAACCGGGTGTCCATCCCGGTGATCGGGATCGGCGGCATCATGTGCCCCGAGGACGCGCTGGAGTTCCTCATTGCCGGGGCATCCGCCGTGCAGGTGGGAACGGCGAACTTCGTGGACCCGAAAGCGGCCGAGAAAGTGGCCGCCGGAATCGAACGCTACTGTGAAGAACAGGGATTTCGTTCACTGAAGGAGGTTGTAGGGAGCTTGACCGTCTGAGCACTGGCATGAGAGACCGACGTCCCGAGGGGGCGTGCGTCCAGCGGATAGCGGGCGGGGGGTCCCGTAGGCGATTACTCGAAGTGCGGTCGAAAAGCGCGGTTTTCTGTGTGGGCTCCGGTGGTGGCTGCTAGCCGCAACAGCTTGATTTTCCTGCAAAACTGGCCTTCAGGTCAGGCTGAGCTTGTTGAAGCATCCGCACTTTTGGACCCCGCGGTGGCCTTGCGGCGTACAGCGATGGTGGAAGAAATGTTCGAGACACAGCCGAAGCGCGGAGAGAAAACCATGGACGTAGTCGTGGACACCTCGGTCATCATTGCCGTGATAGCGAATGAGCCAGAGAGGGGTCTGCTGATAGAGCGGACGAGAGGGACCAATCTCTTGGCACCTTCCTCGGTGCATTGGGAAATCGGGAATGCCTTTTCGGCAATGCTAAAGCGGAGACGGGTCACGTTGACCGAAGCTCTGAAAGCCATTGAGGTCTATCGACAGATACCAGTACGGTACGTTGAAGTAGAGCTGGACAAGGCTTTGATGGTGGCAGGCGAAGCCAAGATCTATCCGTACGATGCCTATCTGATACGATGTGCGCAGAAGTATGGAGCGCCGTTGCTGACGCTGGACAGGGAGTTGGCACGGGTGGCCAAGCGCATCGGAGTTGAAGTTATGGAGGTGGAGGTCGC
>CAYXFI010000216.1:0-6751 GCA_964464205.1 uncultured Cytophagia bacterium | reverse complement strand
GCCCACGGGGAGCGGAAAATCTACTACCGCAGCTTAGCGGCTCCGGGCTGCAGCTTCAATAAAACCCACCCCCAGGATTCTCCGTTCAGGCCCACAAACACGACCGGCCCCGCCGACGCGGCGACGGGGCCACGGTAACGCAACTTCAGCGGCGCTTCCAGTAGATGCCAGCGCCCACGCCGAGCACAGCCAGCGGCATCAGCACCACCGTCACCCAGAACACCAGCCGCGACTGGCTCCTCGTGAGATTCACCCGGCGGTCCTCCGGGTCTCGCGGCCGAATCGAGATGAGGTCTTCCTGCTCCGCGAGCCAGCTCACCGCATTCATGAAGAGATCGCCGTTACCCTGAGCGCGGTAGTACGTGTTCGACGCGAAGTCCGAGTCGCCGAACACCACAATCCGCGTCTTCACCTCTTTCGGGGTGAATTCCTCTTCGTTGTCGGAAGCGGGGGGTGTCTCTTCGGCGGCTTTCTCCACAGCAACCGCAATCGGAACCGGACCCTGCAGGTCTTTGCCCTCGTCGAAACGTACCGTCGCACCCGAGGCGATCGGGTCGGTCTCGCCCCAACTGTTCTCGCTCGTCCGAGCGAACTCGGTGATTGTGATTCCCGTTGGGGCGTCCGGGGACTTGCGGACCGATCGCGCGTACGGGTAGAAAGTCATCAGCCGGAATTTCTCCGTGATCGCGTGGTGCTGGTACTGAGCCACGATGGGCATCGCGGGTCCGGCGCCGAACAGCCGCCCAATGCCCGAAGCATCCACCACCACATTCTTGCCGACTTCCACCCCCCAGTCTTTCAGCAACTCGGCGTACGAGTCGGGAGATTCCGGATCGAGCAGGAACAGGGCCTTGCCACCCTTTTTGAGGTAGTCCTTGATCATCTCCACTTCGTTCTCGAACAGGTCGGTGCGCGGCCCCGCAATGATCAGCAGCGAGCAATCGTCCGGCACGTGATCCTTCTCGGCCAGAAGCAGCTTCTCCACATCGTAGTTCTCGTTTTCCAGCAGCTTCTTGATGCTTTCGTACCCATCCCGCTCGCTGTTTTCGATGTCCTTCTCACCGTGGCCCGTCAGGAAGTAGATCTTCTTGTTTTCCCTGCGGGTCACTTTGATCAGCGCGTTGGTCAGATCCTGCTCAGTGCGTGTGGTGATCCGCTCCTCTTTCCCGTCGCACTCCAGCACGGTGGTGTTGTACGCAGTGATGTTGTAGCGCTTCGCGATGGCCGGTTTCTGGTCCGGGTCAATGATTTCCCACTTGAAGTGCGGCGAATAGTGCTCGTACTCCCTGAGCAGATTCTCGATTTGCCACTTGTCCTCGGAGCGGTAGAAGGCCGTCACTTTGACGTCGCGGTCCAGGTTTTTCAGCACTTTTTTCGTCTGCTCAGCGAGGCTGAACTGCTTCGCAGCGGTGGTGTCGGCCCTCAGGCTGTGTCGGTTGGCAACGAAATTGAGCAGCACCAAGATGCCGAACACCACGAGCGACATCAGCACCGCGTTGGTCCCGAACCGCGTCGAGCGACTGCTGAGAGCGGAACGGATGTCTTTGAAATTGATCACACCGTAGGCGATGATCAGGGCCAGGCCTAGCACCAGCAGCACGGTGATGGCCGTCGTCAAGAGTCCGTGCACGGAGTACGCAACCAGGCCAATCAGAATGATGGCGACGCCACCCAACCCCAGGTAGTCTGCGATCTTGTTCCACCTCATTTGGCGCCCCTCCATCTTGCTGACTGGATCGACAGGTAGGTGAGGAAAAGACCGAAGAAGATGAAGCTCAAGTAGAACACGATGTGCTTCGTGTCGATCACGCCTTTGGCGAAATCATCGAAATGCTCGATCAACGAGAAATACGACAACACCCTACCCAGCGACGGGCTCACGAAGCCAGAGACCCACCCAATCGCCCAGAACACCAGAATGAACGCGAAAGTGCTCGCCGCCGCGATGATCTGATTCTCCGTGAGGCTTGAGAAAAACAGCCCGAAGGCCAAGTACGCACCACCCAACAGAAACAGCCCCAGGTATCCGGAGAGAATGGGTCCCGTTTCCGGCTCGCCGTAGGCGTAGATGAAGACCATGTACACGAACGTCAGGGCCAGCATCACCAGGTACAGCACCAGCGATGCCACGTATTTGCCCAGCATCACCTGCGAGTCGGTCACGGGGGAAGTCATCAGGAGTTCAATCGTCCCCGTCTTCTTCTCCTCCGCGTACAACTTCATCGTGACCAGCGGCAGGAAGAACAGGGCGAAAAGGGCCATGTTGTGCAGCATGGGCCGAATGGCCATCATGTTCACGTTCAACTTCGGGGGCATCATGCGGTACATCTGGGCCTGCATGGTGGCACGCAGGCACAACTCCACGAAGTTGGAAAGAATGAGGTAGAAGAAGACACCAGAAACTGCGAGGAAGAAAAAGATGACCACGTACGCGAGAGGCGAGAGGAAGTAGGACTTCACTTCGCGCTCGAGAATCGCCGCAAAGTTCCTCATCAGTTCCCAACCTCCTCTTCTTCCGTCACCAGATGCAGGAACACGTCCTCCAGGCTCATCTCCACCGAGCGAAGCTCGTACAATCCCCAGCCTTTCTCCACCACAACCCGCGCCAGCTCATTCCGCAGGTCGCTGCCCAGGGAGGTCTCCACGGTGAACACGGAACGCGAGTCGCCATCCGCTCGCTCCGCGTTGACGGAAAGAACACCCGGTACGGCACGCAGCGCATCCGCAACCGTATCCGCCGGGCCTTCTACCTCCATCACAACCCGTTGAGATCCGGTGAGCTTGGCGGTGAGCTGATCGGGCGTGTCCTCCGCCACGATCCTGCCCTTGTTGATGATGATCACCCGTTCGCAGGTCATGCTCACTTCGGGCAGGATGTGTGTGCTGAGGATCACCGTGTGTTCGCCGGCCAGGTTCTTGATCAGAGTTCGTACCTCCCGGATCTGCTTGGGGTCGAGTCCGATGGTCGGCTCGTCCAGGATCAGCACCTCCGGATTGTGCACAAGCGCTTGCGCCAACCCCACGCGCTGCTTGTAACCCTTGGACAGCGTCTTGATCAGGCGGTGGCGCATGTCGCCAATCTCGACCTGGTCCATCACCCGGTCGACGGCCTTCTTGCGATCCTTCCCGTCTACCCCTTTGATCTTGGCGACGAAGTGAAGAAACGACTCAACGGTCATGTCGCCGTACAGGGGAGGATTCTCCGGCATGTATCCGATGCGTCTGCGCACTTCGAGACTCTGATCCTGCACGTCGTAGCCAGCCACTTTGGCAGTGCCGGAGGTCGCGGGGATGTAGCCGGTGAGGATCCGCATCGTGGTGGTTTTGCCCGCACCGTTCGGCCCCAGGAAGCCCACGATCTCGCCCTTGCGCACGTCGAACGTGACGTCCTGGATGGCCTGCACGGTGCCGAAGTTCCGCGACAGGTGCCTCACTTCGATCACCGGTTCACCCTCCTACGTTTTGTCAGCACTCCGCCCATTGCACCGTCACGTCTCGCAAGAGAGTATCGGAAACGGTCCAAAGCGAGGCCCACGACAGGCCGGCGCTACCGACGCAGTCCCAGCTCGTCCACGATCTTGCGGTAGCGCTCGATGTCTTTGGAGGCCAGGTAGTTAAGCAAGCGGCGTCGCTTGCCGACCAGCATGAGGAGCCCCTTGCGACTGTGGTGGTCCTTCTTGTGCTGTTGCAGGTGCTGGGTGATGTCGTTGATTCGTTTGGTGAGGATGGCGATCTGCACTTCGGGCTTACCACTGTCGTTGGGATGGTCCCCGTATTTTCGGATGATTTCCGCCTTCTCTTCCTTCGTCAGCGTCATCTTTCCTCCTGTTCCACCAGAGATCTACGATGCTCTCGCAGAATCCGGAGTGTCTCTTCGACATCCTCTTTCATCCGCTCCACCAGCTCCGCCGCAGTGCGGAACGCGACTTCATCTCTGATTCTTTCAACGAACTGGATACGGATGTGAGTTCCGTACAAATTTCCCACATCCCCAAGGATGTGGGCTTCCACCACCCGATGTCCGCCGTTGAAAGTCGGCCGCACCCCGACGTTGATCGCGGCCGGAAACGTCTCGCCCCGCACCACCGCTTTGCCCGCGTAGATGCCGTCCTTCGGCAGCAGCTTGTGAGGCGTATCGAGCACCAGGTTGGCCGTCGGAAAACCAAGCTCGCGCCCGCGCCCCGCGCCTCGACCCACCACGCCCCGCACCTCGTAGGGCCGGCCCAGCATCTCCGCGGCCGTGCGCACGTCCCCCTCCAGCTCCAACGCCTTCCGGATGGCAGTGCTGCTCACCTCCCTGCCATCGAGCACGAGTTCGGGGACCACTTCCACGGCGAACCCGAACTCCCCGCCGAGCTCCCGAAGCGTCTCGATCGTCCCCTCGCGACGCTTGCCAAACCCGTGGTCCGGTCCCACCACGATGGCCGCGCAACCGATCCTCTTCACAAGAACTTCCCGCACAAACTCGCGCGCCGACATCCGGGAGAAATCGTCGGTGAACGCCAGAACCACGAAACGGTCCACTCCCAACTGGCGCACGATTTCCCGTTTTTCTTCAAGTGTGGTGAGAATCCGGATGGGCGGCTTGTCGGTCTTCTGCAGGACCAGCTGCGGGTGCGGCTCGAAGGTCACCAGGGTGGCGCTACCCCCTCGTTCCGCAGCAAGTTCTTTCACGCGCTCAACCAGACGCTGGTGACCGCGGTGCACGCCGTCGAACGTGCCCACGGACACCACACTGTTTGCCTCCGGCTCTACGCTGTCCAGCCCGTTGTACTCTCTCATTCCCGTTGGAAGAACTCTCCCGAAACCACCCGGCGTTCGAACTCGTCGACGCTCAGGGCTTCCTCCACCCGGTAGGGTCCGATCCTCGTCCTGCGAAGCTCACGCAAGTAGGCACAACTGCCGATCGCCTTCCCAAGATCGCGAGCGAGCGCCCGCACGTACGTCCCCGCGTGGCACTTCACCCGAAACCGGGCTCCTGGAGGCTGCCAGTCGAGGATCTCGAAACTCTCCACAAACACCTTCCGAGGCGGCACCTCCACCGGTTTTCCAGCGCGTGCCAGTTGATACAGCCTCTTGCCCTTCACCTTCAGCGCCGAATAGGCCGGGGGGCGCTGTTCAATCTCGCCTTCGAATCGACGCGCCGCCTCCTGCAACTGCTCACGGGTCACTTCCGGCACGGGACAAGTCTTCACCACCGCACCCGTGGGATCCAGCGTATCGGTCTCCAACCCGAACTCGATGGTGCCCTCGTACTCCTTCTCCAGGCCCATCAGCTCCGAAACGCGCTTCGTCGCACGGCCGATCGCCACGAGCAAAACGCCGGTGGCAAAGGGGTCCAGAGTGCCGGCGTGCCCGACCTTCCTCACCCCCACGATGCACCGCACTCTCTCCACAACGTCAAACGAAGTCCAGCCTTCGGGCTTATCAATGCTGACCACCACCCCCTGCAGGAAGCGTTCCCGGATCTCCGCGGGCACGGTCCCCGCGCCCTCCCGCTTCACCCTTCGCGGCGAAACGCCGGTCCACCGCCGCTTCGGAACGCTCACTCCTCCGAGGCCTCGTCCTTGTGGATTTCCCTGATGAGCTCCTCGATCCTTTCGCTGTAATCGAGCGAGTCGTCGTAGTAGAACTCCAGCTCGGGGATGTAGCGCAGGTCTGTGTGCACGCGAATCTGGCTCCGAATGAAGCCCTTCGCCCGGTTCAACCCCACCAGACACTGGCTAGCCCGCTCCGCTCCCCCGAGCACGTTGAAGTACACACGAGCGAGACGAAGATCGTCCGTCACTCGAACGTGGGTGATCGTCACCCTCCCCACGCGCGGGTCCTTGATCTCCTCGAAGATGATCCTGCTGATCTCTTCCTGCAGGAGGCCGGCAACCCGGTCGGCCCTCTTGTACGGCAGATAGGTCATCTCACCCTCACCGCGGGCCGTGTTCCGGTCAAGCGGCAACCGTCACCCGCGTCAGAAGAACTCAACCATGTGATCCAGAATCTCGCAGCGGCCGTCCTGGCTGATGAGGTTCAGAATCTGACTCATCGTCTGGTCGATGATCCGCCTCTCGTTGGCCACCATCGAGACCGCCAGGGTCACCCGCTGCCACTTGTCGTTGCCGTCCACTTCGGAGACGGACACGTTGAACTTGTTCCGAATCCTGGTCTTCAGGCTGGTGAGCACGAAACGCTTCGATTTCAAAGAGCCGCTTTCGGGAACAAACAGGTCAATCTGGCAAACTCCGACGAGCATCTCCCGCTCCAGCGATCGCTCAGTCGAGAGAGCGTTTGATCTCGACGACCTGGTAGGCTTCGATCACGTCGCCCACCTTGATGTCGTCGAAACCGTTGAGCCCCACGCCGCACTCGAGTCCCGCCGTCACTTCGCGCACGTCTTCTTTGAAGCGCTTGAGCGACGCCACTGTGCCGTCGAAGATCAATTTGTCGTCGCGGTAGACTTTCACCCGATCGTTGCGGCCGATTCGACCCTCGAGCACGTAGCAGCCCGCCACCGTGCCCACTTTCGGTACCTTGAAGGTCTGGCGGACTTCGGCCACGCCCAGGATCTCCTCTTTGTGCTCCGGCTCCAGCAGACCTTCGAGGGCCTCTTTGACCTCGCGGGTGAGGTCGTAGATCACGTCGTAAATACGGATGTCCACGTCCTCGCGTTCGGCCGCCTGACGCGCCTGCGGAGTTGCGCGCACGTGGAAGCCAATCACGATGGCACCGGTGGCCGCTGCCAGTAGCACGTCGGATT
>CAYXFI010000215.1:0-6802 GCA_964464205.1 uncultured Cytophagia bacterium | reverse complement strand
ATGAGGTGGGTGCGGATTCGTCGTGCTTGTTTGGAGCGGGAGAATGCGAGTCGCTTTCGTACAAACGCAACCGGAATTCGGTAAGGCGCGGCATAACCTGGAACGGGCGCTCGAGCTGATGAATCGCGCGGAAGCGGACCTGTACGTGTTGCCCGAGCTGTTTCACACGGGGTACCTGTTCGCCGATCGCCGGGAGGCTCTGGCGCTCGCGGAGGATCCGGTCGAGGGCGAGACCGCGAAGGGGCTGGCCCGTTTTGCTCGCGACCGCAGGGCGTTCGTGGTCGCTGGATTGTGCGAACGGGCGAACGACCAGGTGTTCAACAGTGCCTTGGTAGTGGGCCCTGACGGCACTCTCGGGGTCTACCGAAAAACGCATCTCTTCCTCGACGAAAAGGATGTGTTCGATCCGGGCGACACCGGGCTGCTCACGTTTGAGCTGCCGGGGGCCCGCATCGGCGTTCTGATCTGTTTCGATTGGGTGTTTCCCGAGGCCTGCAGGGTGCTGGCCCTGCGGGGCGCCGAAATCATCTGTCACCCGTCGAACCTGGTTTTGCCCTACGCGCAGAAGGCGATGCGCATCCGGGCGCTGGAGAATCGGGTGTTCACCGTCACGGCGAATCGAGTGGGGACGGAGGAACGGGCGGGCAGGAGCCTCACCTTCACAGGCGGCAGTCAGATCACCGGAGTGGACGGTTCGGTCCTGCAGGAAGCTCCAGCCGCGGGGGAGAGCGTTGGGGCGGTTGAGATCGATCCCGCGCTGGCGCGGGACAAGTGGTTCACTCGCCGGAACCATTTGTTCGAAGATCGTCGACCCCAGTTCTACCGAGCGCTGACGGAAGGAGACGGCTGAACGTGCTGGAGAGCCTGAAGCGCCTCACCCGGCACTCCCTCGTGTACGGGGTGGCCCACATCGCGACGCGCGGCGTGGGCTTTCTTTTGCTGCCCATTCACACGAACGCGTTCGAGCGGGGGGAATACGGGATCGCCGCCGTCATCTTCACTTTTCTGGCTATCGCCACGCAAGTGTACACACTCGGGATTCCGTCCGCTTTCCTGCGCGAATACCTGATGGTCGACGACACGGAAGGACGCCGCCGCGTTTTCTCCACATCTTTCTGGAGCGTGCTCGGTCTGGCGGTGGGGTTCACCCTGTTCCTCGAACTCTCGGCGAGTCACGTGTCGGGTTGGTTGCTCCAGGACGCCGGCTACGCAACCCTGATCCGGATCAGCGGGGGAATTTTGTTCTTCGACTCGATCAACGTGCTGACGTTTCTGCTGCTGCGGGCGGAGGAACGCAGCCTGCAGTTCGCGCTCTTTCAGCTCGCGAACGTAGTAGTGACCTTCGTCTTGAACGCTTTGCTGATCCTGAAGCTCGGAATGGGTGTGGAGGGGATCTTCCTGGCCAATCTGATCGCCTCCGGCACCGTGTTCCTGTTGCTCCTTCCCGTGAGCGTCACCCGTCTTCGCTTTTGCTTTTCAGGGAGCACGCTGCGCTTTCTTCTTCGCTTCGGCGTCCCTTACTTGCCCTCCACGCTGGCCGTGGTGCTGATGGACGTGATCGATCGGATCATTCTGCAGCGTTTGGCGGGGAATGAAGTGACGGGCCTGTACAGCGCGGGCTACAAACTGGGCATGTTCATGGCCCTGTTCGTGGCCGCCTTCCGATTCGCCTGGCATCCCTTCTTCCTGAGCGAGGTGAAGAAAGAAGGGGCGAAGGAACTCTTCGCGCGAGTGCTCACGTACCTGCTGCTCGCCTGCGCTTTCGTATTCTTGCTCATCTCTTTCACGATCGATGACATCGTGCGTTTTCGCGTGTTTGGATTCACTGTTTTTGGCCCCCGGTACTGGGACAGCACCGTAGTGGTGCCCTGGATCATGCTGGCCTACGTGTTGTACGCCGCCTACCTGAACTTCGTGATCGGCATCTACACCGAAGGGCGGTCCGAGTACCTCCCACTGGTGACGGGAATTGGTGCGGCGGTGAACATCGCCTCGAACTTCCTGCTGATTCCGCGGTTTGGAATGATGGGTTCGGCCTACGCCACGGTGCTCGGTTACGGCGCAATGACCTTGGCTCTGTTCGTGGTTGGACAACACCTCTACCCGGTGCGCTACGAATACGGGCGGGTTTTGCATCTTACCGTTGCGGCGGCGCTTGTGTTCTACCTGGAGCGCGCGTTGCTGGCGACCCATCCGTTCCCGGTGCGGGTGGGCGTGGCGTTCGCCTATCCTCTCTTGCTCTACTTCACACGTTTCTTTGATCGGCGCGAGCGAGAAGCGATCCACGCCTTGCTCAGGAGGTTGGCGTGGCGGGTCTAGTGCTCGTGAATCCGTGGATCGAGGGGATCAGCAACAACAAGCCACCTCTCGGGCTCGGCTATTTGGTGGCCTACCTCAAGTCGCGGCTTGGGTACGATGACGTCCGTGTGATCAACACTGGGGACTCGGTGTTCGAGCGAATCGCTGAGCTGGAGCCCGAGATGGTGGGCTTCACCGCCTACTCCGCCAACTATCCGGAGGTGCTGGGCCTGTCTGAGCGGGTGAAGCGGGAGCTCGGGGTGCCGGTCTTGCTGGGTGGGCCTCACATCACGGCTCTACCGGAATCGCTGCCGCGCTGGGTGGATGTGGCCGTGCTCGGCGAGGGTGAGGAAACACTGTCTGAACTCGTGCAGCTTCACCTGGACAGTCGGTCCTTTGCACCGGGACGGCTGGAAGAGGTGAGAGGGATCGCTTTCTGGAAGGGCGACCGGCTTGTTCGCACTCCCCCCAGACCGCCCATCATGCCGTTGGATTCGGTGCCGCCGCCGGACCGCGAGGCCCTCGACATTGGGCGCTACCTCAAGCCCAGCCAGATCCTCATGAACAATGAGTACCTGCGCGGTACCACGATCATCACGTCGCGGGGTTGCCCGTTCCACTGCGTGTACTGCCACGTCTCCGCCAAGTGGGGGCGGGTGCGGTACCACTCGCCGGAACGCGTGGCCGACGAAATCGCCACACTGGTGAACCGTTACGGCGTGGAAGGGATCTACGTAGCGGATGACCTGTTCTCGGCGAACGTCCACCGGGTTCGGGCCATCATCCGCGGGATGGACGAACGCGGTGTTCTCGGGAAGGTGCGATTCTTTCTCGACTTGCGGGCCAACCTGGTCAACGAACCGCTGATGCGGGCGCTCAAGGACATGGGCGTGGTGCGCATCTCGCTGGGTCTGGAGTCGGGCTCGGAACGAATCCTGCGCTACCTGAAGGGCGGCGACGTGTCCGTTGAAGACGGACGGCGAGCGGTCCGGCTGGCCAACAGCCTCGGCATCGGCTGCCACTGCTGCTTCATGCTGGGCTCTCCCGGCGAGACGGTGGAAGACATCCGGCAGACCCAACGGTTGATCCAGGAGATTTTGGAAATGTCGCCGTCCAACTTCTGCCAGGTCAACGTCACGACGCCGCTGCCCGGTACTCCGCTGTGGGAGTACGCCAGGGAGCGTGGCCTCATTCCCGAGGAAATCGACTGGCGCCAATACAGCCTGGACCCCAACCTCACCACGACGCCGGATTTCTACGTGGACGAGGAGATCCCCTTCGAGGAATTCCGGAGGTTGGTGGACGAGACGTTTCATCTCGCTAACAGTCGGCGCTTCGAATCGATCCTGCGGCGTTTCTCGTGGCGCTACGTGGCGAACGCGGTGCGGCGGCCCGGACTTGCCTTCAAAATTGTGGGCGATTGGCTACGCTACCGGGCTCTCCCGGCGTGGAAGACGTAGGCACGACTCCCTGCGAATGTGTCGGGCGCGGCGTTCAGTGGGATAGTCGGTGGGTTTCTGGAAGCGTGAAAGCCTGTGAGTCACGATGGGAATTCAGCAATCCACAGTCGGAGGACTGGTCACGAAGCTGTGAGAGCGGGAGGAAACAAGGAGGGATGGGAATGGCGGAGATCAAGATCGAGCACGATCCGGACGAGGAGAAGCTGCGGGAACTGGGAGTGCAGAACTGGCCCATCTGGGAGAAAGAAGAGTCGGAGTTTCCCTGGTACTACGACGAGCCGGAGACGTGTTACATCCTCGAGGGCGAGGTGATCGTGACGCCGGAGGGCGGCGAGCCGGTGCGAATCCAGAAGGGCGACCTGGTCACGTTTCCCGCGGGGATGTCGTGCACCTGGAAAATCCTGAAGAAGATCCGCAAACACTACCGTTGACCCTCAGATGTGGAGATTCGGAAGGGGGAATGGAAATGCAGGGTGACGAGTGCCGGTCGTGAGGACGAGCTTCGCGGGATTGGGATGGACATCTACTTCGCCGGTTCCATCGCGGGAGGACGCTCCCTGCTGGGGACGTACCGGCGTGTGATCGACTGGCTCAAAGCTAAAGGCCACCGGGTTTTGACCGAACATGTGGGTGACCCGGAAGTCCTCGGCAAAGAGAAGCTCATCGGGGAGAAAGGGGTGTACGAGCGTGACGTTGAACTGCTGCGCAAGAGCGACGTGCTGATCGCCGAGGTCACTACCCCTTCTCTGGGGGTGGGGTACGAGGTGTGCTACGCGCTCCAGCTTGGAAAACCCGTGCTGTGCGTGTACCGCGCGGGCACGTTCGTGAGCCGGATGATCACGGGCAACACATCTCCCAACATCGTGGTACGTGCGTATGCCGACGAACACGAACTTTTTCGCATCCTCGACACCTTCTTGGACTCAGGAGCCGACGCAGGGTGACGGGCTGGACCGGCGTGGCGGCGGAGACCGTCGGAAGCGTCCCACCCCCATGCTCTCCAGGTACACGTTCCGGGGCCGCAGGAAGGGCCCCCGGCGCGCAAGCGACCCCCACTGGAACTACTACGTTGATCGACCGGGGCCCTGGGCGTGGGGAACCGCCATCGCGCTGTTTCTCCTCTCCGCCTTCGACGCTTTCTTCACCATGTGCCTGCTCGGCCGCGGTGCGTACGAAATGAACCCCTTCATGCGCCGAATCCTTTGCTACGGGCACGGACCTTTCCTGCTGGTCAAATACGGCCTCACCCTCTTCGGGGTGTTTGTCCTTCTCTTGCACACCAATTTCTACCTCTGGTGGCGCTGGCTCACGGTGAAGCGAATCGTGGGCGTGCTTCTTTTCATGTACCTCTGGCTTGTGGTCTACGAGCTGATGCTGATCTTCTGATTGCGCGGCGACGCCGCGGAAGGCCGGTTGGTGCATCGGGGGACGATGAAGCCGGGAGGGAAGCCCGCGGATGGGCCGAATCATCTTCCACATTGACATGGATGCCTTTTTCGCCGCCATCGAGGAGCTGGACAATCCCTCGCTCCGCGGCAAGCCCGTGGTGGTAGGGGCTGACCCGAAGGGTGGCAGAGGGAGGGGGGTCGTCTCGACGGCGAACTACGAGGCGCGCAAATACGGGATCCACAGCGCGATGCCCATCTCGGAAGCCTACCGCCGTTGCCCCCACGCCGTGTTCCTCCCGGTGCGGGGCGAGCGCTACCACGAGGTCTCGCGCACGATCATGTCTTTGCTGCGGGAATACACGCCGCTGGTGGAGCCGGTCAGCATCGACGAGGCTTTTCTGGACATGACCCACAGTCCGAGACTCTTCGGGCCGGTGGAACAGGTGGCCATGGATTTGAAGCGACGCATCCGCGAGGTGACGGGAGGTCTCACGGCGTCGGTCGGTGTGGCTCCCAACAAGTTTCTGGCAAAGGTCGCTTCGGACCTGGAGAAACCGGATGGTCTGGTGGTTGTGCCGGAGGAGGGCGTGGAGGATTTTCTGTGGCCGCTCCCGGTGAGCCGGCTTTGGGGCGTGGGCGAACGGACCGAGCCGCTGCTGGAAAGCCTCGGGATTCGCACTATCGGCGACCTGGCTCGCTACCCGCGGGAAGAACTGGTGCGGCGCTTCGGCGCGTGGGGGCACCAGCTCTGGGAGCTGGCCCACGGAAGGGACGACCGCCCGGTTGTGCCGACCTGGAGAGCCAAGTCGATCAGCCAGGAACACACGTTCGAGCGGGACGTCGACGATCCGGAGGTCATGACCCAGACGCTGGTGGACCTGGTGGACGGAGTGACCCGGCAGATGCGCGACGAGGGGGTGCGTGGTCGGACCGTGACCCTCAAGATTCGGTTGGAGGACTTCAGCACCTTCACGCGCAGCCGGACGCTCGACGAACCGACAAACCGTTTCTCCGAGGTCTCCCGCGTTGTGCTGGAGCTGTTCGAGCGCTTCGATCGGCGCGGCCAGAAGGTGAGACTGCTCGGCGTTGGCGTGTCGAACTTCGAACGCGGCGGTCGCCAGTTGACGTTCCTCGAACAGCTGGAAGAAGAGCACAAGGACAAGGTGGACGAGATTGTGGACCTGGTGCGCCGTAAGTTCGGGGAGTCAGCGATCCGGCGTGGCGTTGTACTTCGTCCGCGGAAGCGCAAGCGGTAGCTTCCGGGGACGCCGCACACGAACCCCTGTAGCGGAGGCTATCGTCCCGTCGGGCGGCGCCCTGCCTTCGGCGAGGTTCCGGGTCTTGTGGTCTCCGATAAGGGTTGGCAGACGGGACAGAAAAACGTGCTGCGACCGCTCAAGCGTGTCGCTTGAATCGGGGCACGGCAGCGCGGGCACGGCTCTCCCGCGCGACCGTACACGGCCAGTTCTAACCGAAACCATCCCTGCTGATTGGCCGGGTCTTTGTAGTCACGGATGGTAGTTCCGCCTTTGGCGATGGCCTCCTGGAGAACGCTCAGGATTGCGGCGTGGAGGCGTTTCACCTCGTCTCCGTCGAGACCGGAAGCCCGACGGAGCGGGTGCAGACCCGCCCGGAACATGATCTCGTTCGCGTAGA
>CAYXFI010000214.1:0-6817 GCA_964464205.1 uncultured Cytophagia bacterium | reverse complement strand
GTATCACCAGCTACTACCGCCAGGGCGCTCGTCCAAACGACCTCGCCAAGTACGGGACTTTCCGCCGGGGTACGGACAACCCGAACATCATCTACCATCCGTTGGAAATCCGCTTCACCGGCGTGATGAACGAGGACGGCACCCAGGTGGTGGAAGGTGGACAGCTCGCTACCTGGATGTTCAGCTACAAGCTGCCGCACAGCCAGAACCCGGCCAATCCCAACCCGGGTTCGATGGATCCGTTCCTCGTCCGGATTCCGTTTGAGGTATGGGATCTCGAGACGGGGCAGCAACTGAACGTCGCGTTCGTGGACAAGAAGCAGAGCCTGCAGGACTCCCTGCTCGTGCTCACGTGGAGTCCGAGAGGGGAATGCGACGTCTACATCATCGCCACGCCGTACGACGAGCAGATCCACGATGCTCGCAGGGACACAAATACCACGTGGGTGATCACCTGGACGGAAGAGACGGAGTGGAGCACGGGAGACGTCGTTCAGCTGCTATTCAATCCTTTGGTCGCCGGCGTGGATCGTTTTGAGTTCGAGATCAAGGGAGTGGAGACGAACAATCTCGACGATGCCCGGCGGCGCCTCGATCTCATCAACGTTTACCCGAATCCGTACCTTGGGCACAACATCACCGAGAAGGTGCTGCACGAAGAGCATGTCACCTTCATCAACCTGCCTGAGGAGTGCACCATTCGGATTCTGGCGATCAACGGTGACGTGATCAAGACGATTCACCACAAGGGCCCGGCCACAACGCACGACTGGGATCTCCGGAACGAGAACAACATCCCGGTGGCCAGCGGGCTGTACATCGCCTACATCGAGGTGCCCAAGGTCGGCACACGGATCATCAAGATGGCGGTGATCTTCCGTCAGCAGCGTCTGCGTAACCTGTAATTCGGGCGGTACGGAGGTCATTGGGTCGAGGCGAATGCGAACCTTAGGGATGGAGATAGGAGCGATGATGAGCAAGAGACTGGCGGCGGTCGCAGTGGCTCTGCTGTTGACCGTGACGTTCACTTCCGTCGTCCTTGCGGGGAACAAGGACAAGAAGGGCAGCGCCGGGGCTCTGGAGCTGCTGATCCCGGTGGGCTCCCGCGTCACCGGAATGGGGGGCACGGGCGGTGCAATTGTGACGGGCAATGAGGCGATCTTCTGGAACCCGGCCGGACTCGCGGGTTCACCGGCGGCGGCCGAAGCAACCTTCTCCCACCTGCGGTGGATCGCCAACACCTCGGTGGAGTGGTTCGCCGTTTCCGCCAAGCTCGGACAGGTGGGTGCCTTCGGTTTCAGCGGCAAGATCTTCAGCTTCGGCGACATATACGAGACGACCGAGTTCGAGACCGAAGGTACGGGCCGGGTGATCACGCCCACATTCATTACCCTGGCCCTCACCTACTCCCGGCAGATGACGGACCGGATCTTCTTCGGTATGAACACGAAGATCGTGTCCGAGAGCTTCCTCCGGATGAGCGCCACTGGCGTGGCGTTCGACTTCGGTGTGCAGTACATCAGCCAGGTTGGTCTGCGGCTGGGCCTCACGTTGAACAACCTGGGCCCGATGATGAAGTACCGCGGGGAGGACCTGCAGCGCACCGTGGACCTACCGCACACCGAGGCGGGAGCGGAACCGCTCGACCTGCGCATCGAAGCCCAGTCGTTCGAACTGCCGAGCAATTTCGAGATCAGCCTGGCCTATCCCTACAAGCTGGGCGAGATGCAGCAAATCACCGGGTTGTTCTCCTATCGTAACCACAACGCCTCTTCGGATGAGTGGCAGGGAGGTTTCGAGTACTCCTTCAACGACATGGTGTTCCTCCGGGGAGGCTACGGTTGGTCGGGTGAGGATCAAACGAATTACATCTACGGCTTTTCGGTGGGTGCGGGACTCAAGTACAAGATCCCGGGCGTCACGTTCCTGATTGACTACGCGTACCGCGATGTGAAGTGGTTCGAAGGGAATCAGTGGATCACGCTCTCACTGCAGTTCTAAGGCCGCCAGTTCCAAGATCCCCCGAACCCGTCTAGTTCAACTTAGCATTTGGAAGCCGGATGGACGCCGTTTCCGTCCGGCTTTTCTATTGCTCGGCTGGGGGCAAAGGGGTCTGTCCCGCGCGCTCCGTCGGTCGGCCCCGGTGTTCGGCGGGGGGGCACTGGGAAGGTGCTACCGGAACGGGTCTTGTCGCCCGGACGATGGGCCGCGGGGACCCGGACCGGTGTATGGCGGCAGTCTCTGGGTCTGGAGACAACGAAGGAACCCCGGTCCGCCGGACCAGGGAGCCGCTCGAGCGGTGTCTCCATGGAGGGTATCTGCAGACGGGCGGGAGCGTGTGCCAGCGGACCCTGTTTTTCCTGGAAGCCAAGGTGCGCAGAGGATCTCGATAGGCCGCAGCCTGGCGGAGGGGGAAAACGGTCACCGGACTAGAAGATGCGCAGAAGCTCCCGCAGGTGCGTTCTCCGCGCGCTTTAAGTGCCCGGGGCCTGCTCACCGTACGCGCACGACCCGCGCCGTACGGACGGAGCGGCCTGTGCGCGCAACGACGAGGTACACACCCGCCGGGACGGGCCAACCCCGGGCATCCTCGCCATTCCACAGGAATTGATGGTGGCCGGGCGCTAGAGGGGTGCCGGAACACAGGGTTTTCACCCTGCGACCCAGCACGTCGTGGACGGTCAGGTTCACCCTTCCCGGGGTTGTGAGCACCAGCTCGATCTGCGTGTATTCCGCAAAGGGGTTCGGCGCTGGGGGCTTGAGGGTCAGGTCACGGGGGATCTGTGAATCAGATCCGCCCACGCTCAGGATCACTCCACCTTCTCTGTAGACGGCCAGCCCGAGGAGCGTAGCAAGCCACTTATTGCCCTGCCGATCGATGGCAATGTCGTACACCATTTCGTGCGGAAGTGGGGAGTTGTTGGGGTTGAAGACCCGCCAGGACTGATTGTCGTAGACAACCAGCCCTTTCGTGAAAGTCCCGAGCCATTTCACACCGGCCTCGTCCACGGCGAGGGACCAGATGTAGTCGTCGCGTACGCCGGAATTGCCCGTGTTGAATGAAATCCAGTGGTTGCCGTCGTAGCGCACGAGCCCGGCCCCCCAGGTGCCGATCCAGGCGACCCCAGCCGCGTCGAAATCGATTACTTCGACGTGACCCAACGGAAGGCCGCAATTCGACGGTGTGTAGAGAGTCCATTGCTGCCCATCGAAAACTGCGATACCTTGGGTCGTCCCGATCCACAAGCGGCCGGCGGCATCTCGGGCCAGACAGGTGACGTCGTCGGACGGCAGGGGGGAGTTGCCGGTGTTGTAGGTGGTCCAATGGGTGCCGTCAAAAACGGCCAGGCCCCCGTATTTCGTGCCGATCCAGATGCGATCTTCGGGGTCGGCCAGGATGGACCACGCGTAGTCGTTGGGCAGGGGCGAGTTGTGGGTGTCGTAGCGGGTCCAGTGGGCACCGTCGAAGCGTTTGATCCCTGCGATCTTCGTTCCGATCCATTTCACATCGTGGCTGTCGATGGTCAGGTCGTAGAAAGCCTCCGCCTGGGGCCCCGCAAGCTGCACCTCGCCCGCGATGCTTGCGGAAGGGTGCAGGGCGAGCCACGGAGGCTCAGATTCGGGCGCGCTGGGCAAAGCGCCGGCCCGTGAGCCCGAGGGTGGCTTGTAGTGGCCCCATTCCCTGCCGTTGAAGCTGGCCAGTCCTTCGTACTTGGTGCCGATCCACAGGATTCCCTGTCGGTCAATCGCCAGGGATAGGACGTTGTTGTCGGGCAGCCCGGAATTGGCTGTGGTGAACACGTACCACTCCTGGCCCCGAGCGGGCGTCAGGGCAACGGTGGTGAGCCCCAGGGCAAGGCTCAGTTCTCGGAGGAAAGGCCGCATTTCTGTCGTTTCAGCTCGTTCGCGCGTTTTGCCAAGGCCCGGGCGGGACTGCTACTCGTACATCAGGTACGACCGTCGCTTTGCCAGGTACGCTTCCAGGGAATCGCGCCAGGAAGCGACCACGTCTTCCGGGCTCATCCCTGCCAGCAGGAGCTTGCGCACCCGATCCGTGCCCCAGGCCCGGTCGAAGGAGTCGAGGCGTTCACTTTTGAAAAGCCCAGCTTCGGGGTGAAGTTTCAGCAGCGCGTGCAACAGGTGCACCTGAACCAGCATGGGCCGGAAGCGGCGTGGATCCAGGATATGGATGTGGACCCCTCGCACGGTCTGACCCGCAAATCGGAAGTAGAACGGTCGGAACGTGACGGGCCGAAATCGAACGCCGGGGAGGTCACGGGCGTTGAGTTCGGCGGCCAGTTTGTTCGCGTCGGCCCACGGCGCCCCCACCAGCTCGAAAGGCGAGGGAGTGCCCACCCCTTCGCACACGGTCCCGAGCTCGCCCAGGGCGCCGGTAGCGGCGCAATAGAGTGCCGTGAACCAGTGTGGGATGTGCGGAGAGGTTGGGACCCATGGGAGGCCCGTATCGGGCCAGAGCATCGATCGCCGCCACCCTTGCATCTTCACCACGCGGAGGTTGCAACCGATTCCGAACTCCCGATTGAAGAACCTGGCCAACTCCCCCACGGTGAGCCCGTAGACGTAGGGGATGGGGTAGATCCCAATGAAGCTCTTGAACGCCTCCTCCAGGACGGGGCCTTCCACCAAAATGCCCCCCAATGGGTTGGGCCGGTCCAGCACCACGAACGGAATGCCGTGTTCGGCCGCGGCCTGCATCGCGAGGGCGAGCGTGGAGATGTAGGTGTAGGGGCGAATGCCGATGTCCTGGATGTCGTACACCAGCACGTCCACGCCGCGTAGCATCTCGGCTGTCGGCTTTCGGGTGGCACCGTACAGGCTGTACACCGTGAGCCCGGTGCGCTCGTCGACGTAGCTCTGCACGGCGCGTCCGCCTTCCACGTCGCCACGGACCCCGTGCTCGGGCCCAAAGAGCGCCACCAGATTGATTCCGGCTTCCAGCATGGCATCGACGTTTTGGACGAGCTCGCTGGTGACCCCCGTGGGATTGGTGATCAAGCCGACGCGCTTGCCCTCGAGCTCGATCGGGTGCTGCTTCAGCAGGACTTCCAGTCCCGTGAGAACATGTGGCTGTGGGGTCGTTGGCAATTGCTTCTCAGCTCGCCCAGGCCGGGGCATTTTCGACACCCCAGCACAACTCACCGCCAGGAAGGCGGCACCAATCAGGCAGAGAAACCACTTCCGCATGAGTCGCTCCACTCAAAACCGCTACCGGCTCATTCCTGTTCCACGCGCTTCACGTACCGCCAGAAGACTCGAGTGACCACCGCCTGCGAAGTGAGGTAGTAGAAACCAATTGGTCCGGCCCACGGAATGATGGCCCGGTTGTGCCCCTGAGCCTGGATGTCCCGAAGGCAGCGCAGGTACAGCACGCGGCCAATGCCTTTCCCCCGGAGACGTGTGGCCGTACCCATTGGGCCAAACCAGCCGGTGCCGACGTTGTTGGCATCGTAGGCGGAGAACGCCACCACTCTTCCGTTGAGAAGGGCGATGTGCAACGAGACCGGATCGTTCCGGAACGTTCGCTCCACTTCCGGGACCCATTCGGGGAAATGCTCTTTGAGTTCAGCCAGTGTTGCTTCCTTGTCTTCCGGTCGTGCGCGCCGGATTTCGATTCCTTCGGCCACCAGTTTCCGCTCCGTTTCACTCGTGTCGAAATCGCGGCCGGGCAGCTCCACCTCCATGTTCACCGTGTCGTCGAAGCGGCGGTAGCCACGGTGCTCCAGTAGAACCAGCAACCGCGTGTAGCGGGGATCAATGCCGGGCATCAGGTAGTTCGGAGCGGAGTCGAAGATCTGGATCTTCTCGATCCCGTGGCGCGCGAGGCGGGTCTCAATTTCATCGAGCAGAGCGGATTCGATCGAGGGGTTCGGTTCACCCGGGAGGCCGAGGAGCTTGATCCAACCAATTCCGGGCACGAAGTCCGGCCGGACCACGCCGCTAGCGAATGCCAATACCTTGCCGGCCTCTTCGGCGACAAGCTGGAGTTCCGGATCGTAGTCTACGTCCTCCCAGATCTTTTCCCGGAGAAGTCGCTCCTGCATGGGGTCGTAGCGATAGTAGGCTGACCATACGTCGAGAAGTGCCGGAATGTCTTCCTCCCGCATGAGACGAATCAGAGCCATGGGTAACCTCCTTGGGATCGCGCGGTTTGCGCCGGCGGGTTCATGCTGTCTGCCACTGCTCTTCGCTCAGAAGCCGGACGATCACTGCTACCGACACCGCTGCCACACCGAACAGGCCAGCGCCGACGAGGGTGGCGCCCAGTACGATTTTACCGAAGCCAATCAGCACCGAATACACGGCCACGATTCCCAGCACCGCCCCGAGAATGTTCCGGCGGGTGAACAGGGGCGCCGCCTGGGGCGGGGCTCCGAGTTTCCGCTCGATCCTTCTCCATCCCGGGCCTCCCGGCTGCACGCGGCGGTAGAATTCCAGAAGCTGCTCCTCCGCGACGGGCTGCGTGAGCATCGTGACGGTGAGCCAGACAACCAGCGAAACCGGCACAGTGTACAAGAGGGTCCACGGGAATTGCTTCTCGGGCAAAGTGAAACCGAGCACCGAAGCAGTCGCCAGAGCGCCGCACAAGAGGATGAAAAGGGTGGAGCCGATGTGGTCCCGTCTCCAGGTTGAGTCGGCGAGCACGCGTGCCAGCAACACTAGCACGGCGATCGCCACACTGCCCAGTAGCAAAGTGCGCAGGACGAAGGGATTCGGTGCGTACAGGATGATCGCGACGACGCTGATGATCGAAACGATCGCGCTGATCTCGGACCAGGCGTTCACACGCCACCAGTAC
>CAYXFI010000213.1:0-6890 GCA_964464205.1 uncultured Cytophagia bacterium | reverse complement strand
GACGACTACGCGCGGCAGGACATCGAACGCGGTCAGGCGGTCGGTTTCAACATGTTCCGGATTCACATCAAGGCCGACGAACCGCGCCTCCTCTACTGGGCCGACCGGTTGGGGATGCTGCTCCAGTGCGACATGCCCTGTTTTCTCGACTACACCGATACGGCACGGCGGCGCTGGGAAGCTACGATGCGCGAGGTGATCGAGCGCGACTTCAACCACCCGTCGATCTTCTCCTGGTGCCTCTTCAACGAGACGTGGGGTCTGGGGATGAAGCGGGGTTACACGAAAGATCGCCAGGAGTGGGTGCGCTCAATGGTTCGCCTGGCGAAACAGCTCGATCCCACGCGGCTCGTTGAAGACAATTCTCCCTGCTACTACGATCACGTCGAGACCGATCTGAACACCTGGCACTTCTACATCAACGATTACTGGATCGCGAAGGAGCACATCCGGACGGTGGTGGACAGCACGTTCCCGGGATCCGGGTTCAACTTCGCCGGAGACAACCGTCAGGGGAAGCAGCCCCTTTTGAACAGCGAATACGGCGGGATCAGCGCGGGCTCCGGCGATCGCGACATCTCCTGGTGTTTCAGATTCCTGACCAACGAGCTGCGAATGTACCCGAAGATCGTTGGGTACGTGTACACCGAGTACCAGGACATCGAGTGGGAGCACAACGGATTCTTCGACTACGATCGGCAGCCGAAACAATTTGGCTACGGTGGTGTCTGGCCTGGGTTTTCGGTCCGAGACCTCAATTCTGCCGACTTTCTCGTGCTCAACGGTCCGCCTTGCCGCACCCTGCAGCCTGGCTCGAAGCTCGAGCTGCCAGTGCTGGCCAGTTGCATGTCCGGCCATGTACCGACTCAAGCCCGTCTCAAATGGCAGCTCGCATTCATCAACCGATTCGGTGGCTCGTCTGTAGGTGAGACTCGACAAAGGCAGGTCAAGCTCCGACCGTTCGACGTAACCCCGCTGGGCTCCATCGCCGTTAAGCTGCCCGACGAGCCCGGCCTCGCCACCCTTCGGGTGTGGCTCGAAGACACCGAAGGTCGCACACTGGCTCGAAACTTCACCCACGTGGAAGTGTACCGCGAAACACCCGCGCTCGAAAAGCTGCCCGGCGGGCGAGTGGCCCTCCGATTCCGGCCTGGGGACTACGCCCGGTCCCAGTGGGACTCTCTCGTCACCCCCGAGAACGCGGAAGGGCAGAAGGTAGCCGGTGTCGGTTCCGGGCACTTCGAGTACGAGCTGCCTCTCCCGGATGACATCCAGCCGTCGAAGGTGCGGCGCCTCCGGCTACTGTTCGAAGGGGCTTCACGAGCCGGCCTGGCCAAAGTCGATGCCCGGTTTCCGGGCGCGCAATGGTCGCGGAAGAAACCGACGGACTATCCGCAAACGGACGCCACCCAATGGCCCACATCGGTGACCGTGCGAGTGAACGGTGTCGCGGTCCAGACCGTCCGTTTCCCAGACGACCCGGCCGACGCGAATGGCGTGCTATCGCACCATGCGGGTGTAGACCCGGGAAGCTACGGGTACCTCACGGAGATTGTCGTCCAGGGATCTACGCTGCGGGAGGTCTTGCGCAGAGCGGACCGGACGCACACGTTCACCGTGCGATTCGAGGTTCCCCAGGACGCTCCTCACCGCGGTGGTTTCAGCCTCTACGGCGCGCGCCTGGGCAAGTACCCGGTGGAGCCCACGTTGATTCTCGAAATGGCGGAGTGAACGGCGCCGGGGCCGCAACGGATTGACGAAGACGGGCCAGTGAAACCGCAACCGCGCAGGGAACGCGGAGTTTGGCTCGGGCAGGAACAGTTGTTCTCCGAGCGGTATCTGCGGGCACACCAGCCGCTTCAAGCGAGCTCAGCCGGCGAAGAGAGCGCCGAATCTATTGTGTGCTGTTCACCGACTTCGGTCAACGGAGACCGGTCTTCCCGTCAAACGTCGCCACTCGTCTTTGGGAAACCCGTCCACCGCCGCGAAATCCATCGTGTTCCTTGGGGTCCCGCGCTGGTCGTGGCTTCTCACGAAAGCACCGAATCCGACCATTGCACCCCGCTCGGCCGTCGCCCCTGTTCGCTCCGTCCTGAAGGGAAAACCGCGGGGTGAACGCGATCAATGGCGCCGTTGCCCCTATTCCGAGTAGGCCCGGAACCAGATCGCCTCCGCGATTTTCGCGTCCCTCACGCGCACCGCACCGATTCGCCCCCGCCAGCGAAGCTGCTGATCCCCGATGCGACTGCTCACGGTCGGTTCGTCTTCCACACTGGTCAGCACGAAAACGTTCTCGCCGTCCCGATAGAGGAGCTCAACCTCCACCGGCCAGTCATCCCGCTCCTGTGCACAGCGGCGGAGCCGCACCTCCGCCACCGCCGGAGAATTTCGGAAAGGTTCCCACACCGCCACGTACGTCGAGGGAGCGGAACCCGCGTGCCGCACGATCAGGTACGGAAGAAGGCGGCCGGCCTCGGACATTTTCCTCTGGGCAGGCGCGTCGGCAAGGTACAGACGAGCCGGCAGCGGTGAAAGAAGATAGAGCCGAAGCCGCGCCTCCGGCCTCGTGCGCCACGCCCACTCCGCCCGCACACTCTCAGTGATCGTGGCCGTCCGGACATTCTTCAAGTGTTCGTACGCGTAGTCCCGGCCTTCGAGCTCCGCCACGCTTTGCAGTGGGGGTGCGGCCAAACGCAACTCTTCGGTTTCGGCGTGGGCGGACCAGTCGCGGTACTTCCCGCCTCGCACCCGAAAGACGTCCACCAGACTGAGGGACCCGTCCCTCTCAATCCAGACCACTTGCCGGTCGAATACATCCGTGATCAGCGAGTACGTGTTTGGCGCATCGGCCTCCACCGCACGGACCCACTCTTTCTCGTCGAACAGAATCAAACGTCCGCCGGTGAGCGCCTGATTGATGCCATCCACCGTGACGGTGTTGTGCGCGAGACTGCGGCGCATCCACACGAAACGCTCTGGATGGGACCAGTACACGTAACCCAGATCTGAGAGCATCTCGCGACCGCAGGCGAAGAGGGTGATGTCGAGCTTGTCGTGGTGATCGTGGGCGCCGTGGATCCCGCCGTACTGCAGCGTGAGCATGGCCGGCTCGCCGAACGCCCGGCCCCGTAGCGCCACCACGCCCAGGTAGTCCGACCGGTAGCTCGAGTCCACCGAGGAGCGCCCGGCCTGCCGCAATTCGCGCAATCGCTCCGGCGCATCCGGCGGCCGGTGGAACAGCGAGTACACGTTCCCCCGGCGTAGAAGCGAGTCTCCGAGGGCTCGGGCGAGGTTCCGCAGCGAAAGCTCCGAGCGGAACCAGGAGTAGCCAGCGTCCGCAAGCAAGTAGCGTGGTCGATCGCCGGCGCAGGAGTCGTTGAACGGGGGCAGGGTACCGTCCGGGTAGAGAATCCGGAACGGCTGTTCGTAGATGTTGCGCAGTCGCCGGATCCGGCGCAGGTCAAAACCCTCCACGCGGTCTGGTTTCCGGTATCCCGGTGGGTCCGAGTAGCCCATCAGCGCTTCCACCGCTTCGTGGAACGTCCGCAGGACCATCAGGCCGTAGCTCGGACTGCGTTCGCACCAGGTTCCGTCCGGGAACCAATGGCAGCGGATGAAGGTGGCCACACCCAGCTCGTCGTCCAACACCCAGCGCATGACTTCCGCGTCGCGCAGGATGCGGCCGGCGAAAGCCACACCGGCGTACCGGAAAGGAATGGCGTTCACGATGCCCTGATCGGGGCGCAGGGCCGTCAGGAAATCGGCCGCGCTCCGGAAAATCCCCTCTTTCACCCGTTCCCTTTCCCCAGGGCACCACACCGGACTATCGCGGACGGCGTCGTACGCCTTGCCGCACTGGACGATCAGAACTGCGTCTTCGTAGTCCCACCCGCTGATCTTCCCGGCCTGAGGCCACGGCTTCGTCCCGAAATGGTACCAGTCGTGGAGGGCGTAGGTTGGATACACCTGTGCGAGTCGGAGCAGGAACCGTCGCACCGCCTGGGCGTATCTTTCGTCGCCAGTCACGACGTACACGCAGCCAAGGGCCTCCAACCACCGGCCCAGTTGCATCAATTTCTGGTACGCCAGCCGTTCGAGAACGGGGTACGCCTTTCCCGTCGAGTCCCGGTACACCGGCATCGCCCTCCGTGTCCCCGTCGGATCGCGCACGTACAACGTGTCATTGGCGGGATAACGAATCGGGCTCACCCGCGCCCCACAGCGGCGGCAGACAAGGACCTCCGGTTCGTCCGACGACCACAACCAGATGTACTGGTCCCACCAAGAACCGCACACAGGACAGTTCAGCACACGCGTCGGTGTGCAGGCCGCAATCCAGTCCTGCGAGCCCCGCTGGGCTACAATCACCGCTCGGTCCGCTTCCCGACGCAGTGAGTCGAACACCGTCTTCGCCCACTCGTGGAGCCGGATGTTCTCCCTGGCCATTTGCACGCGCTCCGGTGTGAAGTAGAAACGTGCTTCCCCGGCCGAGAGCGTGCCAGCCAGAAGGGCGCCGGCGCACACGAGAGCGTACACGGCGTTCTTCGCCCCCGGAAGCCGCACAATCAGACACCGATCCACGACTCGATCCTCCGATGCAGAAGTTCGCATCCCGTCTCCCGCTCAGGGCCAACGGAACGTCCTCCGTCGGCGCGCTGATGCCGGGCTAGACCCATCCGGAACTACCGTTTGTCCTCTGCGGTATTCGCTTCACCAGATCCGCTGCATCCGCAAGGTACGTACCCCGAGGGGCAATTTCAACCCGCGCGGTCTGAATCATCCAACGCGTGCGAATCGGCAACGTGAGCGAAAGTCTTACTGAGGGGCACACTTCTGGCTCGCTGATTGCAACGAACGTGGCGCGCAAGGCGGGGCGAGCGGACGAGCATTGTCCGCGCCTTCGCCGGATGTGGACACCTGGACGGCTTGTCCCGCAGTGAGACAGCCAACGCAAACGCAGCATACGTGAAGGATCGTACCGATGCGGAGAGACCTGAACGCTCTGACGGACAAGGAATTCGACGTGCTCGTGGTTGGAGGAGGTATCCACGGAGCCGCGATCGCCTACGACGCAGCCTCCAGGGGGCTCCGGGTGGCACTCATCGAGAAAAACGATTTCGGTTCCGCCACTTCCTCCAATAGCCTGAAAACCGTGCACGGCGGACTCCGCTACTTGCAGCACGCGGATTTCCGCAGAATGCGAGAGTCCATCCGGGAACGCAGGATCCTGCTGCGGATTGCGCCCCACCTCGTCTACCCGCTGCAGTTCGTCATTCCCACGCACGGGCACCTGATCAAAGGGCCTGAGGTTCTCCGCATTGCCCTCATGTTGAACGATCTCATTGGCTGGGACCGGAACCGCGGCCTGCCGCCTCATCGACGCCTGCCGCGGGGACGCATCCTCAGCGCCGACGATTTTCGACGTCTGGTACCCGTTGTGGAAGGCGACAACATCTCAGGCGGGGCTTCCTGGTACGACGCCCAGATGTACAGCTCCGAGCGGCTGCTTCTCGCCTTCGTACAGTCGGCCGTCGAGGAGGGCGCGGTGGTGGCCAATTACCTACAAGCGGTTGGATACCCGCGCCGGAACGGCAGAGTCTTGGGCGTTGAAGCCCGCGATCAGCTCTCGGGCGACTCGCTGGAGATTCGCTCCCGGCTGGTTATCAACGCCTGCGGTCCGTGGTACAACGATCTTCTCCACAAACTCGGCGTCCGAAACGACCCGAAGCCGGTGCAGTGGTCCGTGGCCATCAATCTGGTCACACGAAAGCAGCTCACGCGCGACTACGCCATCGGCTTCTACAGCCGGCGACGCTACAGCGACGAAGACGCCTGGCTGCCCAAAGGTTCCAGACTGCTGATCATTGCCCCGTGGCGGGAGGCCAATCTGATCGGCACGGCCCACCTGCCGTACCTCCGACAGCCGGACGCGTTCACCGTGGATCCCGCGGCGCTCGACAACTTCTTGCAGGAAGTGAAGGAAGCGATCCCGAAAGCCGACCTTACTGCACGCGACGTCTGCTTCTACAACGCGGGCCTGCTCCCCATGAGTTCCTACAACCCGAAGACCGGCGACGTAACCCTTACGAAGCACCACGAAGTCGTGGATCACCAGAAGCGGCACGGCATCGCGGGTGTACTCTCGTTGATCGGGGTGAAGTACACCACGGCCCGCGGCGTCGCCGAGCAGGTGATCGACCTGGCGGTACGCAAACTGGGAACGAAAGCTCGCAAATGTCAGACTGCCCACTTTCCTCTGTTCGGCGGAGAAATGGGGGATTTCGAAGAATTCCTGCGGACCGAACGCCCCCGACTCCAGCAATTTGTGGGGGAAGAGTCAGCCATGGCCATCCTGCACAGCTACGGTACAAGATCGCGTGATCTCCTGCGTTACATTGAATCCTCCCCCGTCTGGGCTCAGCGCTTGGCATCCGATCTGCCGGTGGTCAAGGCTCAGGTACTACACGCCGTCCGTGAGGAGATGGCTCTCAAGCTCGCCGACGTCGTTTTTCGGCGCACCGACCTCGGCGTCTTCGGTCTTCCCTCACTGGACGTGCTGCGCGCAACCGCCGAGATCATGGCCAACGAGCTGGGATGGGACCAGGCTCGGGTAAGGCAGGAAATCGAGGAAGTGAAGGAGGTGTACGCTCCGTTGGAAGGGCTCAACTGACGGGCGCTGTGCGAAACAGGCCGGGCCAGTCACCATGGGTCAGCAGGCCGATGAGAAGGGGGCGCCCAGAGCGGGAAGAGCGACACCTCCGTTCAAAAACTCCCCGTAGGCTGCACACACAGTACGGGGATCTGGAAGAGAGCAAGAGCAAGAAACCGAGCCGAGACGGAGAGAACACGGGGATCACCCCGCACCACAAGACGCACCATCGGTGCAGAGC
>CAYXFI010000212.1:0-6917 GCA_964464205.1 uncultured Cytophagia bacterium | reverse complement strand
TCGATAGGAGTTCTATTCCTCGGAGCGGTGCTAGTTTCCCTGTCCTGTTCCCGCAAGTTCCCCGACCAGCCCAAGCCCAATTTGCCACCGGAGACGCACGTGTACTTGGAGAGCGTCCACACGCTGAATACGACTACCAGCCAGAAGGTGCTCCACTGGTGGGGTGACGATCCGGACGGGCTCGTGGTGGGTTTTTTGTACACCTTCGATTCCTCGGCACCGGTGCCCGAAAGCTGGTCGGGCGACAGCACCGTCGGTGCCTGGACGTTCACACCTCAACAGAGCGACACTTTCGGACTCCGATTCATCAGCCAGGACACAGTGTTCACCTTCCGCGTATCGGCCGTGGACGACCAGGGTGCAGTGGACCCCACACCCGCCGAACAGCAATTCCCCGTGAAGAACACGCCCCCGCAGGTCCAATTCACCGTCAACAGCGACGTACCGGAGACCACGTTCACCGTGGCCTCTTTTTCGTGGAGAGGTTCGGACCTGGACGGTGACGAGACGATCGTGGCTTACGAATGGGCGCTGGACGACACCTCTTCACAGGACCGGTGGCACAGGATCCCAGGGGACTCAACATTCCTGACGTTGCGACAGAGCGACGGGCTGGTGGAAGGTTCGCACGTCTTCTACCTGCGGGCTGTCGACATCTCCGGCAGTCGGAGCCGCACGATTCGGATGCCGCGGCTGGAAGACCGGGTGTGGTACGTGCGGGAGCCGCAGACGAACGTGCTGTTGATCGACGACTACGGCCCTGTGGATGCTTCTCCCGCTTTCTACCATGAGGCGCTGACGGAGCTCTTCGGCGGTTACGATTTGTGGGACATCAAGGTCGACCGGAACCGGGACAATCGACCGGATCTCCTGCCACCGTTCCCTGCAACGTTCCGCGCCACAATGGAGCTATTCGACCTCGTGGTGTGGTACACGGACCAATCGCCCACGCTCAAGTACGCGCAGATTGCTGTACCCCCCTACCTGAAGTCGGGCAAGAAACTGATCATGTCGGCCTCTTTTCCGGAGTTCTTCTCCGGGCAGGGCAATCCACTCGAGTTCTCGCCGGTGGATAGCCTGGGCAAGACGATCAGCCGCGTCTTGCCCGGGACCCTGCTTTTGCCCTATTTTGCGGACTACGACACGCTGCAAACGTCCTACAGCATCTTTTTCGTCAAACCCCTCGTGCCGAAGCCGAGTGCACACGCTCTCTACCGACTGCAGTCCGGTCCGCGCTGGCAGGGCGAACCCACCGTGGCGGTGATCGACGGCAATCGCTCGTTCGTCTTCTTCGGTATGCCCCTGCATCATCTGAACGGTCGTGCCAACGTGATCGACATGTTGCGTACGATCGTCACAAAGGAGTTCGGTGGGATCCCGTAGGGAGGCATGTACGACCCGATGAACCGTACGTACGCACAATTTGTTCTCCCGCTGCTGGCAGCGCTGGTACTGTCGGGTTCAGGTGTAGCCCAGGCCGTGCGTGGCCGCATTGAGGGTCGCGTGGTGGACAAGGAGACCGGCGACCCCCTGCCCGGCGTGAACATCGTGGTGGTGGGCACCTACTACGGTGCCGCCTCGGACGAGAAGGGCCATTTCGTGATTCCCAACATGCGGCCCGGCTCCTACGACCTCCGCGCGACGATGATAGGCTACCGGCAGGTGGAAATGACCGGTGTGAAAGTGGAGCCGGGACGAACCACCGTCGTGAATTTCGAGCTCGAGCCCACGGTGCTGGCGCTGGGTCAGGAGGTCGTGGTCATTGGTGAGAAGCCGCTGTTCGATATTGAGGAGACGGCGAGCCGCAGGCGCCTTTCGAGCGAAGACATCTCCTCGCTGGTGGTCGAGACGGTGAAGGACGTGATTTCGACCCAGGTGGGGGTGGTCCACACGGACGACGAGATCCACATTCGCGGCGGCCGCTCCTACGAGAACGCCTACCTCATCGACGGGATTTCGGTGCAGGATCCCCTCTCCGGCACCGGGTTCGGTCTCCAGCTCAGTCCGGAGGCGATCGACGAGATCGAAGTGATCACCGGCGGATTCAACGCCGAGTACGGCCAGGCGATGAGCGGCATCATCAGCATCCGGACGAAGGAGGGAGGTGACCAGTACCGGGGGCTGGTGAGCTACAAACGAGATCACTTCGGTTTCTTCGATCCGGACCTGCCGGTAGTCGGTGATCTGAGTTCACGGAGCCGCCACTCCTTCAATACCGATATCGTCGACGTGAACCTGAGCGGACCGGAGCCCATCACGCGCTACCTCCTGCCCGCGATGGGGATTCGAGTGCCGGGCAAGTTCAGTTTCTTCACGAACTTCCACGTGTACCTCTCGGACACGTACATCAAGCACACGGCGAGGCAGCTTTACTCATCAATCTTCTACGGCACTCGCTTCGCGCCCAGGCAGGACAACCGCTGGGCTAACCTCTCCAAACTGACATGGAGGTTGAGCCCGACCAAGAAGCTGACGCTCGCCTACAGCACTTCGGTGGACATCAATCAGAACACCCAGAGCTTGCAGACGCGGCTGGAGTTTGTGCCCCCCGGCCCCGGCTATCCCTACGAGTTTCAGAAGAATCTGGATGAATTCAACACCTTCACGCACCTCAACCAGCGGTTCTCGGGCACCTGGACGCACACGATCAGTCCGTCCACCTTCTACGAGCTGAGGTTGTCCCGGTACTTCACGCACTTGCGGGCGGATGCTCACGGCCTCCACTGGTCGGAATACGTCGAGCCACAGGACATCGTCACCCAGCCCATCGAATACTTCTTCAATGCCGACAGCTCGATCATCTCGGTGATCCCGGGCGACGGCTTCTGGGATTACGGGAATGCCCTCACCTGGCACGATCACTTTGTGGACGAGTGGACGCTCAAGTTCGACATCACCCACATCCGAGGCACCCAGCACAAGTTCAAAGCTGGCGTTGAGATGAGCTACGCCGACATGCAGCTCATCGACATCTACAAGCCGTGGTTCGGCGAGCTGGGGTTGAACAACGATCTGTACCGGGTGTTTCCGAACTACGGTGCCTTCTACGTGCAGGACAACATCACGTTCAAGGGTCTCATCGCCAACGTCGGGGTGCGCTTCGACTACTGGTTCCCCGGCAAGTTCGTAGAGGACGCCATTGACAATCCGGACATTCTGACCATTTCCGAAGAGACCCGCCGCCGCTTCAAGGAAGACACGTACAGTTTCTTCGGCAGGCGCTGGAAAGGGAGAATCAGCCCGAGGATTGGCATCTCCCACCCGGTGAGCGACAACCAGATGTTGTTCTTCTCCTACGGGCACTTTTCGAAACGCCCCAAGCCGCAGTTCGTCTACGCGAAACTGGGCAAGGTGAGCGCGCGGTCCACGTTCCAGAAATTCGGCAACCCGAACCTCAATCCCGAAACCACGGTGGCGTACGAACTCGGCCTGCGGCACAAGTTCACCGAGAACGACGTGCTGAGCATCACCGCGTACTACAAAGACATCTTCGACTACGTGACGACGGTGACGTTCGAGGGAAGGGGACGGCTGGCCGGTCGTCGGTTGATCACGTACCTGAATCTGGACTACTCGCGAGCGCGAGGCATCGAGGTGGAGTACCGGAAGCGAGCGGGGCGCTACCTGACGGGATCGATCAGCGCGTCCTACTCGCTGGCTACGGGCAAGAGCAGCACCCCCGACGACGCTGCCCTGGTGCAGCAGGGCAAACTCAATGAAAAGCCCATCAAGGAGAACTATTTGATCTGGGATCGGCCCTGGCAGGTGAGCGCCTACGCCACGTTGCACGTGCCGAAAGGAGGAGCCCGGCTCGCCTTCCTCCGCGTGCCCGGCAACTGGAGCCTTTCGGTGAACCTATTCGGCCAGGCGGGAAAACGATACACGCCCTACTACCCCACGGGCAACATCCTGCGCGACGGACGGCCGGAGTACGACGACGACCTGGACCACAACGGCGAGCCGGATGATCCCCTGGGCAAAGTGGCAGATCCCTGGATCTGGGTGAACCTCAACTTCGAGAAGTACTACCAGATCGGGCCGGTTGAACTGACCCTGTTCGCGGAGGTGCTGAATCTCTTCGATCGCAAGAATTCAGACATCATCAATCCCACCACCGGCAGGGCGTACGAGTACGGCGATCCGACGCCGACGAGCTGGAACGATCCCCTGTACCCGGACCGTCAGGCTCCATTGAGACCATATCCGTTCAACCCCGCGCGGTACCTCAATCCGAGGAACGTGCGGCTGGGGCTGCGTCTGCGCTTCTAATCTGGGGGTAGTTCGACAGACGGTACGGGTGCCCGAGAGGGGAGGCTGGCGCGAGGGGCCGTTTGCTTGCGGTGGGGGTAAGCACTCGGCGTGCGGGATCACGCGTGGTTCGCTAGTTCTGCGGACGAAGACGGGCGAGGAATGAGGATCCGCTGGAGACACTGGTTCTGTTTGGTCGTACTGATCTGGGGCGGCGCCCCTGAGGTGCACGCCCAGCTCATACCGGTGCTGGGCGGTCAGCGGGCTGGCACGGCCATGGCCACGTTCCTGAAGATCGGCGTGGGGGCTCGGGCCGAGGCCATGGGTGGCTCGTTTGTGGCCGTCGGCAACGATGCCACTTCGTTGTACTGGAACCCCGCGGGGATCGCCCAGTTTTCGAAGGACGAACTCGTCCTGTCGCACACGAACTGGCCGGTGGGGATCCGCCACCAGTTCGTGGGCGCCGTGCACCACCTCGGGGTCAACCACGTCGGTGCCTACCTCATTGCGCTCCACACCGACGAGATGGAGGAAACCACGGAGTTTCAACCCTACGGTACGGGGCGGTACTTCGGTTTCGGCGACATCGCCGTGGGGCTGGTCTACTCTCGCAACATGACGGACCGATTCTCCTTTGGCATCGGTGGCAAGTTCATCCGGGAGACGTTGGCCGAGGTGCACGCTTCCGGCTTCCTGCTGGATCTCGGCACGTACTACTGGACGGGATGGCGCACCTCGCGCTTCGCGGTTTCTCTCTCGAACTTCGGCGGGAATCTCCGACCGGAGGGTCGGATCGAGAAGCGCGACGGCAAGGTGGTGGATCGCTTTCAGGATTTTCCGCCGCCCACGGTGTTCCGCATCGGGTTCGCGACCGAGGCACTCGATCTCGAGGACCATCGGTTGACAGCTTCGATTCAGTTGAACCACCCGAACGACCACGCCGAGAACGTTGCGCTGGGCCTCGAGTACGGCTGGCGGCGAATCCTGTGGCTGAGGGGTGGGTACCGGATCAACGTGGACGAACAGCGCTACACGTTCGGTTTCGGACTGTGGTTGCCTATCACGGGGATTGATTTTCGCTTGCAGTACGCGTACACGAGCTTCGGACGTCTGGGATCGGCGCACAGGTTCACCGCATGTTTCGCTCGTTGAGCAAACTGCTGCCGGCCGCGGTCGGGATCGTCCTGATCCTGACCGGTTGCTGGATTGACAAGATGCCTCTACCCCCGGTGCCTGAGAATCAGGGCATCGAGGTGGTGAGCGACACGGTCTACGTGCAGCTCAAGCCGGTTTGGTCGCCGGAGACCGGGTGGGACTTCCTCGAGCCTTCGGACGTACTCGTCGGGCGGGAGCCGCTCGTCTACGTGGCCGACACTGGGCACGACCGGGTGGTCATGCTGGATCTGGCGGGCAACGTGCTGGGCGTGTCCCAGTTTGTCGAGCACCCGGTGGCCCTGGCTCAGGACAGCAAACTGCAGCTGGTGATCGCCAACGGCACGAACCGTCTCTTCCGGATCGACCTGTTCGCCGTGCACCACGAGATTGCGGCTGCCACGGTGGACACACTGTATTGGGACATCGACCATCCGCGCAGGCAGTACACCGCGGTGGCGGCATTCATCACGCGGGAGCGGAGCGGGAACCGGATCACGTACATGGCCACAGCCACTGGCCCCGATCGGAACGACAACGCGATCTTTCGGTTTGGAGAGAACGGTGAGTTCTTGGGCCCGGCCAACCTTGAGCCGAATGGGACCGGCATCTTCGCGGCGGCGAGCCCGAGCGGCATCACGGCTGTGGGGGATTTTCTGTACGACTTCATCTTCTGCCAGGTGGGGCAGAACAACTTCAAAGTACAGTGGATCACCATCAACCCGGAGGTTGGCTGGACGCCCAAGCTCAATCCGGCTGAAGGCCCGCGAGACATCTTCGCGCTGAACAAGTTTGAGCGTCCGGAAGATGTGACCGTGGACCGCGAGACCAACATCTACGTCATCGACGAGGGGAAACACCGGCTGTTCAAATTCAGCAGGGACGGCAAAGAACTACAGTCTTTCGGCGAATTCGGGTCCGGGGAGAAACAGTTCAACCACCCGAAGGGGGTGGCCTTCTTCGACCGCACGCTCTACGTGGCGGACACCGGCAACAACCGGGTGGTCCGCTTCAAGCTCTCCACGGATGTGAGCCCGTGAGTATTTCCGAGGGGTGAAGCATGGAGACAGGCCCGGGGTGCGCCACGGACCGGGTGCCCGCTGCGTCCACACCAACTCCTCTCTCCCGATGGCCGTCGGAGTCTCGACGCCGGGTGTTGAGTGGGTTCCTCGTGATTTGCCTCGCCCTGCCGTTGGCGACGAATCTCGCCCGCGCCGGCGGACTTCCCGGCTTTCCGTCGGGACGTCAGTCGACGAAGGAAGAGACGGGAGGTCGCGGCGCTACTCAGTCCGACACGGTGCAATATGTGGTTCGCCGAAGCTACATCCCGATGGTGGCATTTGGGTTCGCTGGAATGGTGGCCGGCGGTTTCGTGGGGGGACGGTTGGCCACGAGGGACGGTCGGGTGAGCGCGGTTCCAGTGGAAGTGCAGATGGGCGCTCTCGTAGGGGGCGTACTCGGAGCGGGGCTGGGATATCACCTCGGTCTCGAAAAGTACCCCATCGGGAGGCAGGACA
>CAYXFI010000211.1:0-6919 GCA_964464205.1 uncultured Cytophagia bacterium | reverse complement strand
TCTTCCCGTACTCGAAAAACCCGAGGTGGGTGTCGGAGACGTGGATGATTCGCATGGGTTAGCTTCTCTGTCGGCTTCGGCTATTTGATCCTGTACTTCACCCATTCTCACTGTCCACCGGCGTAGCAGACCAGATGGTTCGAAATCGCCGGCCATCCGGCAACGCGCCAACCTCTCATCGCACAACGCAAACCGGCGCGCCTCACCAGCGGACTCTTCGCAGCAGACGGAGCGCATTCCCTCCAAGGACATCCCGCTTCGCCTCAAGATCGAGCTCCGAATACACAACCCAGCCGAACTGCGGGCGGGGGTCGCGCATCGGGGCGTCGGTACCGAAGAGAACGCGCTCCGAGCCCACCCGTTCCACCAGGTACTCGATGATTGTGAGCGGCACATTGGTGATCGTCAGCTCGAGGTAGACGTTCGAATGCCGTTCGGCAAGCGCCGCCACCATTTCCGCAAAGGGGAATGTGGCCCCCGAATGCGCGCACAAAAACGCGATGTCCGGGTAGCGCTCCGCCAGTTCGTCCACCTCAGCTTCGGTCTTCTCCAGGTCGAAGTGGATCAGGGCAAACAATCGGTGCTCGTTCGCGAACTCCCACCAGCGCCGGTAGAGCGGGCTGGTCAGCGGCAGCTCGTTGTGCGGGAAATAGGGCTTGAGCCCCGGCCAGCGCTCACGGACGTGGTACGTGCGAATCTCCCGCTCGATTTCCTGAGCGCTCATGTGCGTCGGGTCGAGCGTGACGTAACCCACCAGTTCATCCGGGTACCTGCGGACCGCCTCGCGCAGCTCCTGATTACCCCGCATCGAGTCCGCCCAGATGCCGAGATAACTGCTGACGAACAGCTTCTGAACGCCAAGCTTGTGGAACGTGGGCAGCATTCCATCCGGGTCGGCACTCGGCATCACGATTCCAGCGGCCCCATTCACTCCCGGCCCCAGGATGTGGGCGTGGGCATCGATCACTGTCTCGCTGCTTAGAGGTTGTCCACGCCGGGCGAGGCGGATCAGAGGGTCCAGACTTTCGGGGGCTCTTGTCCGCAACGGGGGTAGCCCGAGCAGACGCCGCAGGTTTTCCCCCGCCACCTGTCGTTTCGCTTCGCCGGAAAGGTCCGAGTAGTCGATCAGCGCTCGAGCAGCGCCCGGACTCTTCACGGGCGCCTCCGTCCCAAACAGCAGGCGCTCCGGACCCACAAGGTCGTGCAGGTATTCCAAGCTCCGGTGATTCTGAAGGTTGGAAAGCTCGACGTAGAGATTCTGACAGCTCCGCAGTACCGGGAGCAGCGGCCGGAGTTGTCGCCAATCGATTTTCTGGAGCAGCACACGCAGATTGGGAAACCGTTCGCACAATCGCTGCACCGAGCTTGCGTCTGTTTCGGGCAACTCGATCAGCAGCAGCACGCCCTCCGATTCGAGCGCTTGCATCAGCTCGGTGGCGGCAAGCGACTCGAGCGGGAACTTGAACCGGGAGGGGAAAACCTTTGCTGCCCGCACGCCCCGTTCGCGCATCTGCGCAAGGAGCTCGGCCGGAGGGAGAAAATCCCCTGCGTCCGCCGGCAAGACCACCCAACACGGGTAGAGCCTATCGTGCCCGCCGATCTCGTCGAAGAGCAGTTCGTTGCCGCGGCGCGGCTCGTAGCGCGCAGCGACCTCATGGGTGACGAGCGTGGCATCGATGCCGCACCGGTCCATCGCGGCGAGGAGCTCTTCCACACGCCAGCGCTCGCGGGGGTGCTTTCTCGGCCGGGGACCGATGGTGGCGAAGCTGTCGAAATACGGGATCACCATTTTCCCATGCTCAACGTTGCAGGGAAAGTTAGGCACAAGGGCGAGGAAAAGCAAGCAGCGCAACTTCTGTACTGCAACCAGGCCAAGAGGCTAGGAAGCCGCGGACGCATTCCGAAACCGGCGAACCCTCCAGCGTCGCGCTGGCTAACTCCGGTCGTCCGCCAAACGGGAAATGATTGCGGACCGAGCGGGAGTAGACCCTACGTACGTTCCGGCGAGGTCGCAATAGTGCACGCCGTTGGCGAGCAGAAACAAGTCGAACTATCAGTCGATCGGCTACCGCTCTTCGCATTCCAATATTCCAATAGGCAAGCACCGTTTCTCGTTTCAGACGTTCTGGTCTCAGATGCGGGGCAAGACATGCGGTAAACCTCCACCCCGCACTGTTCCTGGAGAAGCAACCATCGAGACCACGTCCGGCTCAGAAGGACACAATGGTCTAGATCATACGGTGTAGGAATGGGAGAAGAACCCGAACAATCCTTGGAGGCGTCGATGGTTGCAATTCAGTCTGGGAAACCATACATTGCCCATGTGCAGCGCAGCCCATGGGGGGCAAGAAGCTTGGACAGACATGGTTGGCGGGGATGAACCATGCCCGAGATCCCGCGTTTCTACGGTGTCGTAATCCGAATGTTCATGGAGCCGGCCTTGCCACATCACCGGCCACATTTTCACGCGTACTACCAGGAGCACGCTGCTGTGTTCACCATCGATCCAGTTGAGTGCGTGGGTGGTCAGCTCCCTCGGAAGCAGCAACGCCTCGTTGAAGCTTGGGCTGAATTGCACAAGAACGAGCTGGCGGAGAACTGGGAACAGCTCCAGAAAGGTGAACCACCCCGCAAGATCGCACCGCTTGCTTGATGGAAAGGAGGTATCCTCAATGGATCACCCGATCCACCGAGTGATCGCATTTGAGATAGTGGGGCCCTACAGAATTAGGGTCTCGTTCGACGACGGCAGCGAGCGAGTGATTGATTTCTCACCCGTGCTCAGGGGTCCCCTTTATGGCCCCCTGCGCGACTTGCAGCTTTTTGCCCAGGTCCGGATTGACCCCGAGGCACACACGCTCGTCTGGCCGAACGGCGCGGACTTCGACCCCGAGACGCTTCACGAGTGGCCCAAGTACGTGGACGCCCTCATCAGGATAGTCCAACGTTCGGCGGAATCGGAAGTCAAGAGTAAATAGCCACCCCGCGCGAAACATGTTCCTGGGCACCTTGGTAGCCCGAGAGCCTGCTATTGTCTCTCGTCCCCGTATCCCTGACAGAACCCCCGTTGTCAGAAACGCGAGCCGCTAACTTTGACACAGCACCCGCAGCCACTCCGGGCGACCGACAATCACCTGCTGAACACTTCTCCACGGCTCTATTGAGAGGATCGGCTCTTCCCGGGTCGACCGCACAGACTCCGTGCCGTGCGAAGAGCCAGGGTTCAAGTTGACCATCGGCGCCTCAGCTTTGGACATCCGCTGGTCACTCTGGGGAAGGGCTCAGCGACTCCACCTCTCTTCAATGGGCGGGAGTTCCGGAAACGGGGCGTGCGGCTCCGTCTGGTACCAGTACGCCACGGAGGCGATGTCGTCGGTGAGGGGTTGGAACTTCGCGTTCGGCCACCAACCGAGCGCTTGGATCGTGACTCGCAGATCACGCTGGAAGCGGATCGGATCCAGCACGTGCCACCGGTACAGGGCGTGCCTCGGCCCTTCGCCCGGTTCTTTCCGGTACAGGGGGTAGCCGAGGAAAGCGGTCGAGTAGGTCTCGCCCCCGAATCCCCAGGCTCCACCGAAGTAGTCCTCGGTGCCGGTTCCGCAGATCGTGGGGTGTTCGCGGTCCCCGTCGATGTAGAACTTGATCTCGCCCTCGCCCCACCAGCCATTGCTGAGCTGCGTCCAGGCCAGGAACGTACCGACGTAGTGGCCTTGGCCGCGAACGTCATCCAGGATGGTGTGCTCCGGACGCTGGCGGGTTGTCATGGAACGGCGCCACTGGGCGTGAAAGTAAGCCGCGTCGTCCGGCACGTCGGTGAGGGCATACGTGATCTGGTAGAAGAAACCCGGAATGGCCTCCGAGTGCTGACTCTCGACGGTCACTTTCGCGGCCTTCCGGAACGGCATCGGCCAGTAGCAGTTGAAGCCGCCCGACGGATTGACCGCTACTAGGAGCGAATTCACGTTGTAGCGAAGCCCATGACCATTGCAGAAGAAATCACCGAGTGGAACTTCGACCGAGGGACCGGCTTCGCCATCCCAGTAGAATCGCAGCACGCAGTCGCGGTAAGCTTTGGGGTCCACGGTCATCCAGATGTGTTGGATGATGCCGGGCCCTTCGACCTCCGCCAACGTGACCGTCGCGCCGGGTTCCAGAGTAATGCACGGGCGGGCTTTCCAGCCGGGGCCCAACCGGGAAGCAGGGGACGATTCGTCAGGTACCGCCTTCGCGCCACCGCCTTTCGAACCATCTGGGTTCTCGGCGGAAATGGAGCGGGTTTCGGCGGTTGAGACAAAAGGCAATGCTGACAACCAAGCACCAAGCCACCCGGGTCCACTCATTTTTCCCTCCTCAACCCAGATTCCCAAACTGGTGACCGAAGTTCCCAGTCAAATCTGGCAACCGAAGCCCACGTGAACAAAGAATTCCGCCCTGCACGGGCCGAATTCGTGTGTTCCGTTTTGGTCCGTTACGATCGCGACCGAGGCCTGAGGGACAGCATCGTCCTGTTCTCATTGCTCAGTACGTGCCCACACCTTATGCGTATGCCCATGAGAGCCCTGGCGACCGCTCGCACGTCTCTCATACTCAGTAACCCGCCGCCGTCCCATCTTTCCGCGACCCCGAGGCGGCGTAGTATTCCGCCCGATCCCCAAAAGCCAGCCTCTTCGCCTCCACAAACAGGTGCATGTGCTCCACACTGCCAAACCCGTAGCTCTTCAGGTCGAAGGCCACCAGGTTGTTCAGCATCTGGAGCACGGCGATGCCCTGCCCGTTGGGAGGCAATTCCCACACGTCGTAGCCGCGGTAGTTCGTGGAGACCGGCTCCACCCACTCCGACCGGTGATCGGCCAGGTCGCGGTAGGACAGATAGCCACCCACGCGCTTCATGTAGGCATCGATCTTCCGGGCAATTTCTCCCCTGTAGAACGCGTCCCGGCCTTCGCGAGCGATCTTCTCGAGAGTATTGGCCAGGTACGGGTTCCGGAAGATCTCCCCTTTGCGGGGCGCACGGCCGTCAATCCCGAACGTCTCCAGAAAGTTGGGCCAGCGGGCGAGGCCGGGTAGATTGCGTCCCCAGTAGTAGGCAATCACCTCCGTGACCGGGAATCCCTCCCTCGCATACCGGATGGCCGGTGCCAGAATCTCCTCCATCGACAACTTACCGAAGCGATCGTGCAATTCGAACCAGCCATCCACGCAACCGGGAACCGTGACCGGCAGCGGCCCGCGGACCGGAATTCGCTTCAGCCCCCGCCGCTTGAACTCCTCGAGCGTCAGCGAATAAGGCGACCGGCCGCTGGCATTCAGCCCGTAGAGTCGCTCCGTCTTGGCGTCCCACACAATCGCAAACAAATCACCGCCGATGCCCGCACCGGTCGGTTCCACGAGCCCGAGCATCGCGTTCGCCGCGATCGCCGCGTCCACAGCGCTCCCGCCCTTCTTGAGAATGTCAACGGCCACCATCGTGGCCAGGGGATGGCTGGTGGCCGCCACGCCGTGCCTGGCGATCACTTCCGAGCGGGTCGCGAAATTCTGGTCCACGATACGGTCCCCACCGTGGGCGATGGCCGCAACCGTCAGCAAAACGAGTGCGCAGGAGGTCAGCACGCGCATGATTCTTCTCCCCCGCCTACCCCCTGCTCGGGACCCCCGGACGTTGGCTCGAAAGCGCCCCTCGCCGGCCGCTTCTCCGCCACAATACGGGCGGAGAGTGGGCTGGCTTCCAAAATGGCCGTGCGAAAACCAAGCTCTTCCAGACACTCAGCGATCCTGTTCGGCGGAAGAAACCGACTCCGCATACCCGAGAGTTTCTCCAGGAACCAGATCAGACGAACCGCGCGGTACCGCAGATCCGGCTCGTCGATGATCACCCTCCCGCCGCGGCGGACTACTCTCGCCATTTCGCTCAGAGCGGCACGCTGATCGCGAAAATGGTGGAGCGCATCCACCACCACGACGGCGTCCAGGCTGGAAGACCGGAGAGGCAGATCTTCAGCCTCCGCCCGCACCGAGACCAGTTCCGGCCGCGAACTTGCCTGCCGCAACATACCCGGCGACGGATCGCACACGATCACCCGCTCGGCGAACTCGGTGAGCACGGAGGCCACTCTTCCAGTGCCGCCCCCCACATCGAGAATGACGCCCAGCCGGTTCGTTCCGAACACCCGACGCCAGTCGTCCACAGGTGGTGGTGGAAAAATCCGGTCGTACACCCGGCTCAGAAGGTCGAAGTGAAAAGTCATTCGAGGGTCCCCTACTTGAGCCCGTATTTCTGCATCTTGTAGCGAAGGTTCCTCTCCGTCATTCCCAGCAACTCTGCCGCCCGCGTCTGCACGCCGTTCGCTTTCTCCAGCGCTTCGAGGATTAGCCGCTTCTCGAATGCCGCCACTTTCTCCGCAAAGGTGCCCCCATCCGGTTCTGGCATGGGCTGCAACTGGCTCCGCAGACTCGGCGGCAGGTCGGCCGTCGTGATGATCTCACCCCGGGCCAGCACAACCGCCTGTTCCACGATGTTCTGCAACTCCCGCACGTTCCCGGGATAGTCGTACTTCAGAAGCAAATCGAGCGCCTCTTTTGAGAAAGCCTGGATTTTCTTCCCGTACTCCGTGGAGAACCGGCGCACGAAGTGGTCCAGTAGAGGCGGGATGTCCTCGCGCCTTTCCCGCAGCGGCGGGATCCACACCCGAACCACATTCAGCCGGTAGTAGAGGTCCTCGCGGAAGCTCCCCTCTTTCACCATCTGGTCCAGATCCCGGTTGGTCGCCGCGCCGATCCGGACGTCCACCGACAGGGTTTCCGTACCCCCCACCCTTTCGAACGTCCCCTCCTGCAGCACGCGCAGCAGCTTGACCTGCACCTGGGGCGGCAGATCACCCACCTCGTCGATGAACATCGTACCCCCGTCCGCCAGCTCGAA
>CAYXFI010000210.1:4537-6939 GCA_964464205.1 uncultured Cytophagia bacterium | reverse complement strand
CTCCTTCCAAAAGCGGCTGTGGCTCACTGCCTCCACCACCATCCCGAGCGCGAGGTCGTTCTCCGCCACCATCGCCCGCGGCGTCGGCATTCCCGGCCGGGTTCCCGCCGTGTGATCGTTGGGCAGGCGCATGATGATCAGTTGAGGCAAATCGCCGCTTTCCTCGAATTGCTTCAGCTCGCGGATGAACTCTGCTGCGCGAAGCGTGTCGGGGTAGTTCAGATCCCACGGCCGGAAATCCGGGTCAAAGTGCCCCACCAGGGCCGGGTGCCGCGCGTAGGTGGAGTCCCCTTTCAGCCCGATGAACTCCGCGTAGCTCCGGTAGGTGATGCCTTTGGCCGCCGCGGCTTCCCAGATGTACCCGCTACTCGGGAAGGCGATGGTGAAGCGGCCCTCCGACGGGTAGGAGAGACCACGGCCCGAGTAGGTCGTGGGCCAGGTCTTCTCTACGAAGTCCGTGGCGATTGCCGCAGTGCTCCACTCGTGCCCGTCCGCACTCACCTCGGAATCCACGTAGAAGTTGTCCAGCAGCACGAACTCCTCAGCGAGGGCGTGGTGATTGGGGGTCACGTCCCGACCAAACAGGCACAGCGTGGAATCGCCGTTTCCCTGCGGAAGGTCGCCGAATACCTGATCGTACGTGCGGTTCTCTTTGATGATGTAGATCACATGCCGGATCAGCGATGGTTCGCCCACCCGTCGAGGGATGGCATGAGCCTTAGTTTCCCGGGGTTTCTCAGCAAGTCTCTGGGCCACCTCGTTGAAACCGTTGTTCTTCTCCACCTGACGGGTGTAGCGAGCCAGTTGGGCATCGTCGGGCACCGGGATCACCGACACGGTGCCCCAGAAGAGCGTCCCAATGTACTGGGTCTCTGGCGTGCGCTTCTTGTAGGGATTGGGCCCTTTTGGATTGGCTTTCGAAGAGAGACCTTTCCCGTTGGCCACGTACAACGTCCTTCCATCCCGACTCACCGCCACGGCGGTCGGATACCACCCGACCGGAATCAAGCCCTTCGGAGCGCTCTGTCCCCGCACGGAGACGTCGATCACGGCCACATCATTGTTATCGGCATTGGCCACGAAGAGGGTCCCACCGTCGGGGGTGAGCGCCAAACCGTTCGGTGTACTCCCGTAGGGCGCGCCGGGATAGGGATGAAGCCCGATCGTCTCCACCGCGGTATCCGCCCGGGTATCGATCACCCAGACCTCATCGGTGTTGGCGCAGGCCACGTACAACAGATCCTCCGCGGGAGATAAGACCATCGCGTTCGGATGGTCTCCCACAGGGACCCGCTTTGCCACGCGGCGCGACTGGCAGTCGATCACCGCCACCGCAGACGCACCCCACAGCGAGACGTAGGCCTTGGAACCCTCATCGGCAAACAAGATGGCGTACGGGTAGTACCCGGCCACGACCCGGGTCTCCACGCGCCGGCTTTCCAGGTTCACCACGGCCACACTGCTGTCCTGGAGTTCCGCGACGTACAGCCACTTCCCGTCCGGGCTCACCGCTAGACCGGCCGGGAAACGCTTCGTCTCCTCTCCCTCGGCTTTCAGCCGGATCGGCGGCCCTTCGACCCACTGCTCGCCCTCGCGGCGCCACACGAGCACCTGGTCATCGTCGCCTCCGGAAGCGAACAGGCGATCCCCTTCGGGGCTGAAAGCCACGCCGTAGAAGCATTTCGACACGGGCAGCTCAGCCTTCACCGAGTCGCCCTCCACGTCGATCACCGAAAGGAATTGCCGTGAGTAGCCGCAGTTGATCGCTACCAGCTCTTTTCCGTCCGGCGACAGCGCCAGATTCAGGGGCAGGTCCCCGACCGGAATTTGCTCCCCGGCGGGCGTCAGGATCCACCGGTTCGGCAGGAGCGTACCCCATTCGTACTGGCCCGGCCACTCCGGCTTCTTTTGGCAGGCAAGCACCAGGAGCCCGACCGCAAGGTACCACATCGCACGACGCATCCGACCCTCCCGATGTATCTTGTCCCAAACCACTGCTACCCTCGTACTCAGCCGACCGGCCACCCCGCGAGCATCGCCTCCGCGCCGCAAACCGGTCAACGTTCAGAATCTGACGAAAACTTCACGGAATGTCAATGGGAAATCCGGTTTCCGTTTGGGCGCGACGACAGAAGGCGCGTGCGGTGAGAAGCGACGGCAAAGTCGTCGCAGTCTCTCCAGGCGGCGACCGAAGCGTTGGCGCCTCACAACTCCACGCGTATGGCCCTTTCCTGCGCTGGCGACGACGGGGTCGTCGCACTCCTTCAGTTCTACAGCTACGCACGATTGCGCAACGTGCTCCGCAAGCGGGAACCTCCGAGTTGCTCTGGGGCGACGACGGAGTCGTCGCACTCCCTCCCTATTCTGCGTAACGCGCTCCGCAAGCCGGAACGCTCCCACTA
>CAYXFI010000210.1:0-4437 GCA_964464205.1 uncultured Cytophagia bacterium | reverse complement strand
CGACGGGCGAGGCTCCATCCGTGGACAGCTCGGCCTTGACATTGGCCGCAGTCGGCGCTAAATTGATTGCGCAAAGGACTAGGAGGCCGGAGTCGGGAACGTCTCCCCGGGGAGGCCCGCACCGAGGAAGATTCACCGTCCAGAGAGGGCGCAGAGTGGTACGAACCCTGGCCATGATTCTGGCTGGCGGTCGCGTCGACGAGCTGAGCGTGCTGACGCTCTACCGCCCGAAAGCTGCCGTACCCTTCGGCGGGTTCTACCGCATCATCGACTTCCCCCTCAGCAACCTGATGCACTCCGGGATCGAAAAGGTAGGAATCCTGAGCCAGTACCGCAGCACGTCCCTGGTGCGGCACATCGGGGTCGGCATCTCTTGGGACATGCTCGGGAGCAATCGAGGTGCCGTTGTGCTGCCGCCGTTCCGGGGAGCGAAAGCTAGCGATTGGTACCGAGGCACCGCCGACGCCGTGTATCAGAACCTGGAGTTCATCGAAGAGAATCGGCCGGACATCGTCCTGGTCCTCTCTGGCGACCACGTCTACAAGATGGACTACAACGACCTCCTCGACTTCCACCTCGCCAATGACGCCGACCTGACGGTTGGATTCATCGAAGTGCCGCTGGAAGGAGCCAGTCGCTTCGGGCTGGCCGAGATCGGCGGAGACCCCGAGCATCCTGGTGGCCCTTTGCTAGACTACGAAGAGAAACCCGCTCGCCCCAGGTACCGGTGGGCTTCCCTCACCATCTACGCCTTCCGCACCGAGGTGCTCTACCAGGTGCTGGAGGAAAATCAGAAAAGAGGAGGTTCCTACGAATTCGGACGGGACATCATCCCCAACATGCTGGGGCGTTTTCGCGTGTTCGGCTATCGTTTCAGGGGATACTGGGGCTACACGCGCACGATCGACGAATTCTGGCGGACCAACCGGGATCTCCTTCCGTCCCAGGCTCGCATCGACCTGGAGAGCTGGGAAGTGAGGACGAATCTCGACAACGAGCGCACTCGCAGCCGGCGGCCTACTCTGCTGGGCAATTCAGCCGAGGTCGTGGACAGCATCCTGCCGAACGGCTGTGTGGTCGAGGGGATTGTGGAACGGAGTATCCTGTTCCCCGGCGTCGTGGTGGAGAGGGGAGCGGTGGTTCGGGACTCCGTTTTGATGTACGACACGGCTGTGCGCAGCGGCGCTCGGCTCGAACAGACCATCACCGACGTTCAGGCGGAAATCGGCCCCGGGGCGCGCGTCGGGGTGGGGGACGGCGCTGCGCCACCGAATACCCGGTACCCGGAGCTCCTCAGCAGCGGCATCACATTGATCGGCCGGAACACCGTTCTGCCGAAGGGGATCGAAATCGGCCGCAATTGCATCATCGCTCCCAATCTGCCCGCGGAGCGTTTCCCACGCAAGATCAACAGCGGAGAGACCGTGGAATGAGACGCACGGTGGCCATGCTGATGGCGGGTGGCGCCGGCAGCCGTCTCAGCATCCTCACGAGGGTGCGAGCCAAACCCGCCGTCCCCTTCGGCGGCTACTACCGCATCATCGACTTCACCCTCAGCAACGCGGCGAATTCGGGCGTTGCCAACCTCGGGGTGCTCACGCAGTACAAACCTCTGTCCCTGATGAATCACATTGGCACCGGCGCCGCTTGGGACTGGATCGGTCGCACCCGCCGGGTGGAAATCCTGCCGCCGCGCACGGGCGAGCGCGACTCCGACTGGTACCGCGGCACCGCCGACGCCGTAGCGCAAAACCTGGACTTCCTGCAGAACCTGCGTCCGGAGCGGGTGCTGGTCCTGTCGGGGGATCACATCTACCACATGGACTACGCGCAAATGGTGGATTTCCACCGACGCAACGGCGCCGACCTGACCATCGCCATGATGTACGTGCCCTGGGAGGAGACGCGACACTTTGGCACGGCTGTCGTGGACGAGACGTGGCGGATTCTCGAGTGGGAGGAAAAACCCGAGCACCCCAGAAGCAATCTGGCCAGCATGGGCGTGTACGTGTTCGACGCCGAATTCCTGTATCACGCCCTTGCCATGCGTACGGGACACGATTTTGGCAAGCACATCGTGCCCTGGGCCGTGCAGAACGCCAGGGTGTACGCTTTTCGGTTCGACGGGTATTGGAGAGATGTGGGCACCCTCCAAAGCTACTTCGATGCGAATCGCGACCTGCTCCCCGAGCGACGGATCATCGATCCGGAACAGTGGGGCATCCAGACCAACTGGGAAGAGCCAGGGCGCAAGGGCGACCGCCCCCCGGCACGTCTCACGGCTGGTTCCCGCGTCCGCAACAGCGTGATCTCCCCCGGGTGTCTCATCGAAGGTGAGGTGATCAACTCCATCCTTTCCCCGGGCGTGGTGGTGGCGCGAGGGGCGCGCGTCGCAGACAGCGTGGTCATGCACGATACTGTGGTCGGCACGGACGCGGTCCTGGACCACGCCATCGTGGACAAAGGCGTGGCCATCGGAGCGGGCAGCACGGTCGGCTGGGGCGAGGCCGAAAAACCGAATCGGCTCTTCCCAGACCATCTCTCCACGGGGCTCGTGGTGGTAGGCAAAGGGGCTCGGGTACCGCCAAAGGCCAAGCTGGGACGGAACTGCATCGTTTTCCCGTGGGTCACGGAAGAAGCGTTCAGCGGCCTCGAGGTGCCCGGCGGGGAAACCGTGGGCGCAGAGGGCGGACACGAGACCGCGTAGCGAAGTCTCAAACCAACCACTCTGCGGACGTTCACGGAAAACTTCGAGCTCCGCACCTTGCCGAGGTAGAAGAAGATGCCCCTTCCGCCGTCAAATTCCCTCCCCGAAACGGCTGCCATTCTGGCTGGGGGACTGGGCACGCGTCTTCGGCCCCTGACGTGTCGCTTGCCCAAGTCGCTGGTGCCGGTGGCAAACCGCCCAGTGCTGGCCTACACTCTCGACTTGTTGCGCCGGCACGGAGTCCGGCGCGTCGTTCTTCTGCTCATGTATCGCTCGGAAGCCGTCCGCGGGGCGCTGGAGTCGCTCCGCTCACCCGACCTGGCCATTGAGTACGTGGAAGCCGACGAAGACTACGGCACAGCGGGGTCGGTCCGGCGAGCCCTGGACTTCCTGGGCGAAGAATTCTTCGTCCTGGCCGGGGACGTGCTCACCGACGTCGATCTGACCGGGCTGTACGCTCTCCACAAGGACCGAGAGGCCGTGGCCACCATTACCGTGGCCAGGGTGGAGAATCCCACTGCCTTCGGGATCGTCGTCTCCGAGAGCGACGGACGCATCGTCCGCTTCCTCGAAAAGCCGAGTTGGGGCGAAGTGGTGGCCGACACGGTGAACGCCGGGGTGTACTTGTTGTCGCGACGTGCGCTCGAAAACTACCGCCCCGGAACTGCCCTATCTTTCGAGAACGATGTCTTCCCCGATCTCATCCGGCAGAAAATGCCCTTCTTCGCGTTTCTCCACGAGGGGTACTGGCGAGACCTCGGCTCCCTCGACGACTACCGTCAGGCCAACCGGGACGTGCTCTTGGGCCATTTTCGGGCCGGGCGCCATTCGCTGCAGCAGGAGGACGGTCCAGCCAGCATCGACCCGTCCGCCAGGCTACAGGGGAAGAACGTCCTGGGCGCCGGCGGCTGGATTGGCCCGCGCGCAACCGTCCGGAACAGCGTGGTCGGGTCTCACTGCAAAGTGGGGGAGGACGCCACCCTGATCGATTGCATCGTGTGGTCCGGCGTGGAAATCGGCCCCGGCTGCAGAATCGAAGGTTGCACAATTGCGAACGACTGTCGTCTCGGCTCCCGCGTGTACGTGCCCGACAAAGCGGTGATCGGCGAAGGATGCACCGTCGGCGCCAATGTGCGCTTCCACGAGGGGGTCAAAGTCTGGCCCGGAAAGTCGATCGATGACGGTGCCATCGTCACATCAAGCTTGGTGGGGGCCGAACGCTGGGGAAGGGAGCTCTTCGAAGCAGCGCGCATCACCGGGGCGGTGGGCGAAGAGCTGACGCCGGAATTCGGAGCCAGGCTGGGAGCCGCCTTCGGCACGGCCTTCACCGAGGGGGACTACGTGATCAGCAGTCGCGACGTGAGCCCCGCCGCCCGCATGCTCAATCGAGCGCTGATCTGCGGCCTCATGTCCGCGGGCGTGAACGTGGAAGACCTGCGGGTGACACCGATCCCGATCGTCCGCTACGCCCTCCGCTCGGGAAGGGAAGTGGCGGGTTTCTACGTGCGCAAGTCCCCGTTCGACCCGAAACTGGTGGACGTGCTCTTCTTCGACCGGGACGGCCGCGACTTGTCGCCGGGCAGGATCAAGGCGATCGAAAGGCTGTTCTACCGGGAGGACTTCCGTCGCGCCGGGCCTGAGCGGGTGGGTCACATCGATTTCCCTGTGCGCGTAACCGAGGGCTACATCGAGGACTTCCTCGAACATCTCGATCTCGGCGCCTTCCGGGA
>CAYXFI010000209.1:5921-6986 GCA_964464205.1 uncultured Cytophagia bacterium | reverse complement strand
TTCCCGTCGCGGGACCTCGACGCGCACCCCCACCGCCCCGATCGCGCACCGAGCTACCACCGGCTTTTCCCTTGCTTTTTCCCGCCCAAACCCTAAATTCGCCGGAAGCTGAGGGTTACACAACACAGACTGCAATCGTCTCAACCTGTCCGCACTTCAAATCCCCAGGTCAAGCCCCGACGTGCGGGGGTTGCGGGAATTGCTTTCCTCAATCTGCAACGCAAGTGGCTGCCGCCCTGCCAGGATTCGCGGCAGGGCATGTTCCGTGACCTCCCGGAAAACTGAAAGAACGGCTTTGGGAGAAGGGTAAGGCAATGATCCGACTCGACGGCAAGGTGGCGCTGATCACTGGTGCATCGCGAGGGATCGGGCGTGCCACGGCGGAGATGATGGCCCAAGCGGGCGCCGCCGTCGCCATCAACTACAATCGCAGCAAAATCCCAGCCGAAGAGCTGGCCGAGTCTATTCGCTCCCGGGGCGGCAAGGCCATCGCCGTGCAGGCCGACGTGGCCGTCTGCGAGCAGGTGGACCGGATGGTGCAGGAGACGCTGCGCGAATTCGGCCGCGTCGACATCCTGGTCAACAACGCTGGGATTTGGACATACGGCGAGATCGACACGATGCCCGACGAGGTTTGGGACGAGACGATGAACGTGAATCTGCGCAGCGTGTTCCTTTGCACACGGGCGGTCGTGCCTCTGATGAAAAAGCAGGGAGGCGGCAAGATCATCAACGTTTCTTCCACCGCGGGTCAGCGTGGCGAGGCGTTCCACTCGCACTACGCAGCCACCAAAGGCGCCATCATCAGCTTCACCAAATCGCTCGCCGTGGAACTTGCTCCCTACAACATCCTGGTCAACGCTGTGGCACCGGGCTGGGTGGACACCGAGATGTCCGCCGAAGCCCTCGAACAAGAGGGCGAGAAAATCACGTCCCTCATCCCGCTTCGACGCGCCGGGAAAGCCGAGGAAATCGCCGGGCCGATCTTGTTTCTCGCCTCGGACCTGGCGTCCTACATGACGGGCGAGATCGTGAACGTGAACGGCGGCAACGTACTCTGCGGGT
>CAYXFI010000209.1:0-5821 GCA_964464205.1 uncultured Cytophagia bacterium | reverse complement strand
GTGGAAGAGAAGGGACGTTCGCTCACCGTGCGGATCCACCGGATTCGCGGGCACTGCCCGGTCTACAAGGAAGGGCAGTCCTTCCGGATACGCGACGGCTACGTGCTCGACACGTCCGTTTCCTGCGACGTCTGCATGCATGCGCTTGCCTCGATCTTTCCCTACTACGTGGCCCTTTCCCACGGCGTGGCCCCCGAGTGGCTTGGTCTGGCTGGGCCCAAACCGGGCCGCGCCTACGTGCAGTGCCTCGACCCCTGCGACCTGACGGGCGGCGGCACCGTGACGTTCGAAATCGAGAGGGACTGATGCCGGAGCACGAGAGATTCCGGGTCGGCAAGCTCCCCGCCGAATTCCTGGCCGAGATGATCGCCAAGTACACTATCCTGGACCCACGGGTGGCAGTGGGGCCGCGCATCGGGGAGGATGTGGCCGCGATCGATTTCGGCGATCGCTACCTGCTCGCAAAAACAGATCCCATCACTTTCGTCGCAGAGGACATCGGATACTACGCGATCAACGTGAACGCCAACGACATCGCCTGCTCGGGCGGCCAGCCCAAGTGGTTCCTCGCCACCCTCCTTCTCCCCGAGGAGAAAACCGATCCCAAACTCGTCGACACCATCTTCGCCCAGGTCCACCGGGCATGCAAAAAGCTGAAGGTTTCCTTCTGCGGCGGCCACACCGAGGTGACGTACGGTTTGGACCGACCCATCGTGGTGGGCATGATGCTGGGTGAGGTGGGGAAAGACAAGCTGGTCCGCACGGGCGGAGCGCAGGTTGGCGATCAGCTCATCCTGACGAAAGGAATCGCCATCGAAGCCGCCTCGATCATCGCCCGGGAGAAAGAAGAACACCTGCGCCGCGTGTTCTCGCCGGAGCTGGTGAAACGCGCACAGCGCTTCCTGCACGACCCCGGGATCAGCGTGCTCAAGGACGCCCAGATTGCTGTCTCGGCCGGGGAGGTCCACGCGATGCACGATCCAACCGAAGGCGGGCTTGCCACCGGACTCCACGAACTCGCCCAGGCGGCGGAAGTGGGCATTCGCGTCGACTTCGAACGGATCCCCATGCTACCGGAAGCCAAACTCCTGTGCGAGGAGTTCGGGATTGACCCGCTCGGGGCCATCGCCTCTGGCGCCCTACTGGTTGCCTCCTCCCCATCGAGCGCCCCGGCGATCGTGAAAGCCCTGGAGAAAGAGGGTATTCGGGCTGCAGTGATCGGCGAGGTGGTCGCGAAGGAGCAGGGGGTGAAGATGGCCTACCAGGGAGACACCGTTCCCCTGCCCCGCTTCGATCAAGACGAAATCACCAAGATCTTCTGACGGTGCCGCCGTGACGACGCGCAGACTAACCTTCCTGGCACTCTGGATTGCTACGAGTGTGGCTCTCGGATACCTGTTGGCCGGCATCCCAAACGTGGAGCTGGTCACGGCCTCCATCTATTTGGGGGGGGCAGTAACGGGCCCTCTTTTCGGTGTCATCATCGGCGCGGTTGCCGAGTTCCTGTACTCTCTGGTGAGTCCTTTCGGGATGGCGGCTCCGCCCCTGCTGATCGCCCAGCTCCTGGGCATGGCCCTGGCGGGGCTTGCCGGAGGGCTGACGGGGCCGATTCTCTTCAGAGGCCCAAAGCCGCTCATGCGACACCTGCTCTGTGGACTTGTGGGCCTGGCTCTCACGGCTTTCTTCGACCTTCTCACAACCGCGAGTTTTCTCGTTTTCAGCGGGCTCAGTCTGAAAAAACTGGCCGTGTCCTTCTTCTTCGGCCTGGGTTTCTACGCCACGCACATCGTCTGGAACACCGCCATTTTCGCAACCGCGGTGCCAATCCTCGGCCGCAAATTGCCCACCCTCCTGCCGGACCTTCGATGAGAACCGCCTGCCGGCACAGGTTCGTCCGCTCGCTTTACCTGACGTCAGGGTTGCTGCTTTGGGCTAGCCTGGTCCAACCGCTCTCTGGGCAAACCGCTTTCCAGGATACAACCGCCGTGCTTCTTCAGTGGACGGGCGGATTGGACTTCGAGGAGCGCGTGTCCTGGCTGCCGGACCTCTGGCTCGCGCGCAGAGGCGAGTGGGGGCAGAAGCGGTGGGTCGTCGCCGACGGCGTAATGCCGATCACCACCGCAGTGGACAGCAACGCGTTCGCCTCAGCCTACCTCGGGTTCACCGATCCCCGCGACCTCGACCTCGAAATGCTCGGCCCGGTGGAACAGGCGTGGACCGTGGTCTCGCCCCTTTTCCACCCGGCGGCCCTTACGGTCGGCCGCGACTGGCGCAGACGGCAACGTCCACGCACCCGGGTGCGCTACGCTTCAGGGGCCACTGGGCTGAGCGGCGCTCTGGCTCAACACACGCAGTCCTTCGGCCGGAAACTCACCGCCTGGTTCGAGGGAGCAAGCCGGGGCTACGAGGGCGAGGACGGTCGCTACGATGCCCGCGGCTACCTCTTTCAGGGGCGGCTGATCTACCGGCTCAATCCGAAACTGACGCTCCGCTTTCTGTCGAGGAAATCGGTGAACGAGGAGACGGTCCAGCCTTCGCGGGACGGCGGTCCCTCGCCCGGCCACGAGAAACTGCTGTCCCTGCGTCACACCGGTCGACTGGACTGGCGCTACGCTCCCGACAGGCACCTCAGCCTCACCGTCGGTTACCAGCGCGAGATGTGGGAGGAAAGGTCTGCAGAGCTCGCCACGGAACGCCCCGGCGAATTCACCCTCTGGACTCTTCGCACCACTGCGAGGCGGGGAAGCTGGCATCTGAGCCTCACAGGAACCAGGGAGGAAATCTCGGGGGCCGCATCCCGCACGGAACGCGCGCACGTGGCGACGCTTTCGCTGTCGAGGTCCATTGACCTGGGCCGAATCGTTTCGGCCAGGGCAGACGCCGGCGGGAGCATCTTCCCCGGCTCCGACTTCTCACCGTTGGTTGCGATCCGACTCGGCAACCGTCAGGGACAAATCCTCTGGCAGGGCGGTGTTGAGCACCGGCCCTTCTTGATCTCCCGGGAATGCCGCCGATTGCTTCACCCCGGAGAGACACAGCGATTCGCTCGGCGCCTCGCGGGGTGGCTGCAGATTGGTCACGTCGGCGGCGGGCACGATTTCGGACTGCGTTTGACGCGAAGCTTGTACCGTCACCTGCCGCTGATCGAAGCACGGCTAGGGGAGGGAGGTCCCTTCGCCCTGCTCCGTGATCACACCACGACTACCCTTTCCATCTGGGCGGGAACGCGTGGTGCGGGCAGGTTCTTCGGCCGCTTCAAATCGCTTCGGTACACGAACCCGGCTCCGGGGTACCCGGACTGGACGACGCAAATCGAAGCGGGAGCTCGCGACACCCTTTTCGCCGGGGACCTCAAGCTCCAGCTCTCCGCGCGCCTAGAAGTGGCTCACTGGAAAACGTCGGCGGTTCCGGTGAGCCAGTCCGTCTTCCAGGCAGATCCGGCACCCGGACCCACGTTCCTGCTGTCATCTCTCGTCCTCCTCGCTCAGTACAGAAATGCGGTCGTGTTCTTGGAGGTCCGGTGGGCACCGGAAGGCTACCGGGAAGCCCTGCCGGGATTTGAGGTAGAGCCACTGTTTCTGCGCTGGGGCGTGGATGTGGTGCTGTGGGACTGACCGAGGGATCCGTCCGTCCACAGGTGGGACCGGACGAGCGGGGTGCAGGAACCTCGTGAAAAAGTCGGAAACCTGGGAAACCACGGAGCCTCAGAGCACACGGAGACGTCACAGAGTGTTCTGAACGAGCAACTGCGTTGGGAATGCTGGCAAAGCTCAGCCGCCCCCATCGAACTCCTGGGCGGTGGAGACACGGCTAAGTCCTTGGTCTATCTCGATTACCTTCGGTCTCATGTCCGAGATGAGGTTCTGTGCGAACAATGGGTCCTCGGAGGCATTCGCACTCGCTCACCGTCTTCTGTGGTATCCTCCGTGCTCTCCGTGCCTCCGTGGTGACGAGACATTTTTCTCACAGAACTCCTGATGGAGGCGTTTCACCTCGTCCGAGCTTCGACGGGACCGGGCCTCAGGCACGCCCGATCTCGCGCGGGGGGCGAACGAGGCAGTAGCAAGCTGCGACAGGGGTGCCAGTGGAGCCCGCCCTGCACACGCGGCGACACCAGTAGTGGAGGCAGGGGCGAACTCACGTTGGAGGAGAATTGGCGATGTCGAGAGTACGCTGGGGATTGATCGGCTGCGGCGACATTTCCCGCAAGAGAGTGGCGCCAGCCCTGCGAGATCTCGCCAGTTGCGACTTCGTAGCGGTCAGCCGTGCCCGTCACGAGCTGGCCGAGCAGTTCGCGCGGGAGTTCGGGGCACGGAAGTGGCACCGAAGCTGGCGGGACCTGGTCGCTGACGACGAAATCGACGCGGTGTACATCGCCACCCCCGTCTACCTGCACGCGGAGCAGACCGTCGCCGCGGCGGAACACGGCAAGCACGTACTGTGCGAAAAGCCCATGGCCCTGACCGTCGAGCAATGCGACCGGATGATCGACGCCTGTCGGGCCAACGGCGTCAAACTGGGCGTGGCCTACTACCGTCGCTTCTACCCGGTGGTGCGTCGAATCAAAGAACTCCTCACGTCGGGCGAGTTGGGAAAACCGGTGCTCGTACAAATCAACGCGTTCGAGTGGTTCAATCCTAAGCCGGGGGATCCACGGTACTGGTTCGTGGTGAAGGAACAGGCGGGTGGAGGACCCATGTTCGATTTCGCCTGCCACCGGATCGAGGTGATGCTGAACCTGTTCGGACCGGTGGCCGAGGTCCACGCCGTTCACAACAACGTCCTCTTCGACCGGGAGGTGGAAGACACGACCGTCGCGGCCTTACGTTTCCGGAACGGCACGTGCGGGGCGCTCACCGTCACCCACGCAGCCCAGGAGAGGCAGGACACCTTGGACATCTTCTGTAGCGAGGGTTCCATCCACGTGCCGGTGCTGAACGAGGGCGTGCTGCACGTGCGCCGGGGTGGGTCGACCACCACGGAGAAGCACCCCCCGCCCGCGAATTTTCACGAACCGCTCATCGACGACTTCGCCCAGGCCGTCCTGCACGATCGGCGTCCGGAAGTCACCGGCGAAGTGGGCCGTGAAGTGGCGCAGGTGGAAGAGCTAATCTACGCCGCGATCCTCGATTCGTAGCACACCGTCGCGGAACGAATCGGACAACATCGTCGCCCCGTTCCCTGGCCCATATCAGTCCCCCCGGGGCAAGAAGCCGTGAAGTGCGCTACCCCCTACTTCAGGAGCACCATCTTCCTCACCTTCCGGTAGTCGCCCATCTGGATCGAGTAGAAGTACACGCCCGACGGCAGGTCCCGGCCGGCAACGCGAACTTTGTACACCCCCGCCTCGCAAAGCTTGTCCACCAGGACCTTCACCTCGCGTCCCAGCAGGTCGTACAGCTTCAGGGTCACGTGGCAGGCCTCCTTGACTCCAAAGGTCACAACCGTACCGGCATTGAAGGGGTTGGGATAGTTCTGCAGCAGGAAGAAGCGCTTTGGGATTTCTCCATTTGTTCGATGCAGGATACCGGAGGAGGTCTGCACAATGTGCACGGCCACCTCGGCTCGCACCTCCGTGGCCAGGCTGTCTCGCACATAGATCGCGAACCACCCGGTATCGGGCCCGGCCACGAACAGACCCGTGCGTCGGCCAATTCTGCCACCCGTGGCGGCCCATTGCGGGTAAACTTCAACCGGGTTGCCGAGGGAGTCGTAGCCCTGAGCCACGAACTGGAGAGTGTCACCAATGGCGACTTCGGCGGAATCGGGCCAGATCTGGATTCGCTCCAGTTGTGGCAGCACGCTCACGTGTACCGAGTCG
>CAYXFI010000208.1:0-6989 GCA_964464205.1 uncultured Cytophagia bacterium | reverse complement strand
GTGTCGCCCCCGCCACAGTTTTCGACACTACATCCTGCCGTTTTCTCTCTCAAGCATCTCTGCCGGCCGTCCTTTCGAACGTGCGAGAGACACGCGCTCGGTGTCCTGCCAAACTTCGAGCTCCATTCCCGAGCCGCTACACCTTTGAACCTCGGCGAGTGGACCTGCCAGAACCTCGACGTGACGGGCCCGCATTCCGCTGGTGAATTCGCCGATCGACTCGGCGAGCAGCACCATCCCGGGTTCTTGGCGCTCCGCCAGGCCGGCCGCTGCACCACCCTGGAGTAGCTCTCTCCAGCACCGTTCATCTTGTCACCTACGCCGCGCCGGATCGGACCGGGCTACGGGCTCACCGCTAGCCCTTCCATCTGCCCGGCGTTCGTTCCGAGAATCCCGGACGATGCGCGCTGTACCAGAAGCAGACCGTTCTGCTCGTCGTACGAAAGTGCGTACGCGCGTCCCTCCGGGGTCCGGGCGAGTCGCAGCGTCCGGTCGCCTTCGGTCCAGCGCCGTTGCCAGCGAGCGCTCACCGCGCGCCGCGCCACGGGGTCCGCCTGCACCGCCTGCAAGGTGAGCAATGCCTCGATGGTCGACTCTGCTCCGGAATTGCGGTTTACGTGTTCTGGCCCGATGATTTCGTCGAAGCAACGGCCTGTGAGGGAATCGTACATGGCCAGGGCAGCGGCATTGTTGCCCAGGAGCCAGCTCGCCCACAGTCCCGCCGCCACGGACCACAGCTCCTCGCCAGTGGCCCCAGCCAGCGCCAGCAGTCCCCAAGTGGCCGGCCGGATGTCGTAGGCGATCTGCGGGTAACGGGAGCTCCGTTGCCGTTTGAGGTCCACCCGATGTACAAAACCGCGCACCAGCAACCGTCCCCACCAGTGGCGCGCTTCCGCCTCGGCGGCCTGCAGGTAGCGGGGATCGCGAAGGACCTCCCACGCCCGCACGAGGGCGTACAACTGATTCGCGCCCCACGCGTGCCACAAGTCCTCGTAGCAAAGCAGAGCTCCGTAGAGCGTGTCGCTCCGGTCGGTGACCTGCATTGCGAGGATGCCATCGAGGAGCTGGCGCGCCGCGCGGTCCGCCCAGGGCTTTCCCAACGCCTCCCGGGCCTCAAGCAGGGCCAGGACGAGCACGGCCGAAGCGTCGGCTCCGGACCCGTGGATGAGCCAGGTGGGGTAGCTCATGGCAACGCCCACCTTCCGGACGCCGTAAAGCACGAGCAGCGAGTCCACAGGACGTCTCAGGCGGACGAGCGCCTCCCGCAAAGAATCCGCAAAGGCCGGGGCTCTCTCGCTGAAGTAGCTCATCCCCTCGGCCAGCGCCCAGGCCGCTCGAGCCGTCCACCAGCACAGGCACGGTCGGCTCGTGCGACCCTCAAGGTTTGGCTGCAGCCGGCGATCCACGAAATTCGCGAACGTTCCGTCCTCACGCTGCATGTACAGCAGGAAGCGCAGCAATCGGCGAGCGTGCCGCTGCGCCTCGCCGCGTCCGGTTGCTTCCGCTTCCCGGAGCCACAGCACGGCGGCCCGAGCCGCATCGTCCACACACGCCGTGCCTTCTCCAGCGGCATCCACCCACTCGTAGTCCGGGTATTCCGCATACACGTGGACGAGTTCGAGCGCAGTGTTCGCGTGCTGCGCCCGCTCAGTCAAATGCAGCAGGTGAGTGAAATTCAGACTCAGCGGCTCCGGTCCGCGGGAGGAACACCCGGACAGCACCAGCGTCAGGACTGCAAGCAGCGTCCCGTAGCGCGCAGCGCCGCGGCGGAGCCTGTGCTTGGGCTTACGCCGGCGGAAAGATCGTACACCCTCTGGCCGGGATCCCTTCGCCGCCGGGTGGACGCGTTGTCTGGATCCGTTCACCCTTTCAGCCCCGTGGTGGCCATGCTCTCGATGAAGTAGCGTTGCAAGAATGAGTACGCCAGTACGATCGGCAGGGCGAGCATCGTGGCGGCTGCGAGTTTCATCCCGAGCTGGGCCTCGGCCTGCCCGCCCACGGCGAAAATGGTCACGAGCTGGGGCAGGGTCATCAGCGCGAACTTCTTGATCACAACGAGGGGCCACAGCACCTCGTTCCAGGTGGCCATGAAAGTGAGGATAGCGACCGTCACCATCGCCGGTCGCGACAGCGGCCAGACCACCTGCGTAAGAATACGGAATTCGCCACACCCGTCCACTCGCGCCGCGTCAATCAGGTCCGTCGGCACCGACAGGAAGAATTGCCGGAAAACCAGGATACCAAAGCCGCTCACCGCAAACGGCACAATCAGCGCCAGGTAGCTGTCCGTCCAGCGAAGTTTCACCATCAGGATGTAGGTCGGAATCAGAGTAATGTGCATCGGAACCATCATGGTGAACAAGATCACAGCCAGGATCAGCGTTCGTCCGCGGAACCGGAGCTTGGCAAGCGCGTAGCCGGCCATCGAGCTGAACAGCAGCACGCAGCCGGTCACAGCCGCCGAAACGAACAGCGAGTTGAACAGCGCCCGGAGCACCGGCACCCTACGGACCACCTGAACGTAGTTGTGAAAACCCAGATGGCGCGACCACAGGGCGAGATTCGTGATCTCCATCTCAGGCTTGAGTGAGGCGGCCACCATCCACGCGAAGGGGTAGGCGAACACCACAACCCCAGTGCCCAGCACCAGGTACAGGGCCGCCCGCCGCAGCCAACGGTCCCTGCCAACATGGAGCCACTTCACAAGCTCTCCACCTCCGCCACTCTCCGCTGCACCAGCACCACGGCGAAAATGATCGCCGCGAACGCGAAGGCGAGTGTGGCCGCGTAACCCATCCGGTAGAAGTCGAACGCCTGCCGGTAGATGTACAGCACGGCGCTCAGGGTGCTGTTCATCGGACCACCGTCGGTCATCATGTAGGGCTCGATGAAGAGCGAAAAGCCGCCGATCGTGCTCAGGACGACCACCAGCACGACCGTCGGATTGAGCATTGGGAACGTCACTTTCCAGAACTTCTGCCACGCCGTGGCGCCATCGAGATCCGCCACCTCGTAGAGGTACGAGGGAATGGACTGCAACCCTGCCAGAAAGAGCACGATGTAAAGCCCCACATTCTTCCACGTGGCCATCACGGCAATGCTGGGCATGGCCAGAGACGGCGAATTCAGCCACGGCACCCTGGGCAGGCCAAGCTTCAGCAGGAGCTGGTTGAGCAGTCCGCTTTCGTAGGAGTAGATCTGCAGCCAGACGAAGGAAACCACCACGCCACTCACGATCACGGGCAGGAAATAGGTGGCACGGAAAAATCCGCGTCCTCGAACGTTGGTGTTGAGCAACACGGCGAAGAACAGCGCGAGAGCCAGTTGGAGAGGAATGTGAATGGCCACGAAGATCAGAGTGTTCAGAATGGCGCGGAAAAACCAGTCGTCGCGCAGTAGTCGCGCGAGGTTGCCCAGGCCCACCCACTGCATCGGCGTGAAGATGTCCCACCGGTGAAACACGAGCACGAACGAAAACGTGAGCGGATAGGCGAGAAAGGCCAGGAAGTGAAGAACGTACGGCAGGACCAGAAGCAGACCCGCCTTCCCCTCGTGCGTCCACCCGTCTTTCGTGCGCCGCCTCACCGGAGGATCTCCCTGGCGCGTTCGGCGGCGTCGCGCACGGCCTGCTCGGGCGTCTTCTTCCCGTAGAAACAGCAGGCCTCGAATTCGTGCGAAATGGCGTCGAAGATCTCTTTGAGCTCCGGGGCGGAGTCGAGTCCCACGGTACGCTCGGCGTAGGCGGCGAAACGCACCATCTTGGGGTTGGTGGAGAAATACCGAGCGAAAGCAGAGTCCGCCAGCAGGTTTTTTCGCACCGGAACCTGGCTGCACATCTCCAGCAACAGCAAATCGGCTCTCCGGGTAACCAGGTACTTCACGAACTGCCAAGCTTTGTCCGGCCAGCGGCAGGTCGTGAAAATCGCGATGTTTTTTGGGTCCCCGTAGGTCATGGGGGGCAGTCGCGAGGAATCCGGCACAGGTACGGGCGCGTAGTCGTATTCGAAGCCCGGTGGTTTGAAACGCTCCACATGCTCGATGTTCCACGGCCCGGTGGCGTGGCAAGCCACTTTGCCCAGGAGGAATGCGTCTACCTGAAAGCGGGAACGAGGGAAGACGCCCGCCTCAAATCCCGCCCGGAAGAAACGGAATACCTCCACCGCGGCGGGATTGTCGAACACCACCGTCCTTCCTCGCAGGAGGGTTTGCCCACCGGAGGCCGCGATGTAGAACGTGTAGAAGTCGAATAGCCGGATCCACCATTTCACCCGGAAATCCACCAGCATCAGCCATCGGTCCACGAGGCCGTCCCCGTCCACGTCCCGCGTGATGCGTCTGCCCGCTTCCAGGAAGGCGTCGTAGGTTGCTGGCGGACGTTCGTAGCCCGCCTCCCGGAACATCTTCACGTTGTACTCGAGCATAATGGGGTTCGTCTTCCAGGGCACTTCGTAGATGTGCCCGTCGGCCTGGCGGTAGTGCTCTACAACTCCTGCCGGAAGGCGAGCTGTGGCCAGTGAATCGAAGTCGGGAAACGTATCGAGCGGCACCAGCCCTCCCGCGCGGACGAACTGCGCCACCGCCCCCGGCCAGATGTTCGAGCACACGTCCGGGGTGGTCCGCCCGGCGATCGCAGTGAGCAGCACCTCTTCCGTAGACTGGCTCTCCGGCACCGGCTGCACCTCCACAGGCACGTCGGGGTGCAGCCGATTCCACTCCTCAACCAGACGGCGGGCAAGCTCCACTTCCGGGGGATTCGCCGCCGGCCAGTAGATCAAATTCACCCGTTCGGGGCGGGCCTGGTCCCCTCCGCATCCTCCTGCAAAAATCGCCACGTCGAAGAGAAGAAACGACGTGGCGATCCGAAACAGGAGGGGCTGCTTTAGGAATATCGAGAGAGTTCGCTCAGAAAACGATGCCAAGAGACACCCGTTGCACGTTTTGAAGCCGGCCGAAATCCGCCCAGGCGTAGTCGAAGCGGAGCTGCACATTTCCGAGCAGCTGCTGCGCCACGCCGAAGCCCACGGTGAGGCCTTCCTCGCTGTCGCGCAGGAACAGGTTGCGATAGCCCGCGCGGAGGGCCACCCAGCCTCGATACACCCACTCCGCCCCCAGGTTCACGCTTTCCGTGTTGTCAGAGGGATGCATGGCATCCGCCGCGACCGTGAGCCTCTGCAGGTCGGATTGCAGGACTTCCATCGCTACGCCGACCTGGAAGCTGAGCGGTAGCGGCCACGAATCGGTGTGCAGATCTGCGAAAATGCGTTCGTTGTTGCCCAGTTTGGTCGGCGAAATGTCGTGGTAGACTAACAGGTCTTTACCCATTAGCCGCATGTCGGTACCGAAGTTCGTGAGCGAGGCGCCGATGCGGAGCCCGTGGAAATCGGTGACAAAAAGGGTGCCGAGGTCGAGCGCCACGGCCCAGGCACTCTCTTTCCAGATGTGTTCGTACACGTACTTGGCGGTGAACCCAAAAGAGAAGCGATCGGTGACGGAGAATCCGTAGGAAAGCCCGAGGGCCAAGTCACCTGCAGTGAAGTACTCGCCGGTGCCACCCGGCATTTCGACCGTGGTCACCCGCATGTCATCCATTGACAGGCTGGTGACGCTCGCCCCCAACGTGCCCCAGCGACCGAGGGGAAGGATGACTCCGGCGAAGTCCAGCCGGGTATCGGCAATCCAGTCTGCGTGAACGAACACGACCTCCGGCCGCGACAGCTGGGCCAGACCACCCGGGTTCCAGTACAGGGCGGTGGCGTCATTCGCGGTGGCGACGAAGGCGCCGCCCATTCCGACCGCCCGAGCCCCCACCCCAATCTCCAGGAATGGAGCGGCAACCATCGCCACCTTGGAGATCCCGAGTTGGAATTGAGCCTCGCCTGGGCTCGCCAAGCCCACCACCAGGGCAAGCGCACACCACCTGCAAGCCCGGCGAACGCGGCTCGGGACATCTCTTGCCGATCCGCAATTCATGCCCATACCCTCAAGGATTTAGCCCGCATTGTTCACGAATTCGCAGGTCAGAGAAAGCAACCCGAGCAAGAAGGGAACCGCTCAATTCCGCACCTGAACCAATTTCTCGCTGACAACCATCGGCGATGACCGCCGGTTGGTGCGAGATTTCTCACCTCCGTCCGTTCCTACGGGCACCTCCCCGGCAGCGGGATGGCTGGGTCGGCGCAGAGGGACCCGCAAGTGCCACCCGCCACCCGAAGGTCGCTTTTGCAATCGAACAAAGCCCGAAAGCCCTTCACTTGATCACGGCGAACTTGCCGATTTTGGTGCCAATGCCGGGAGCGTCGACGTGGTAGAAGTACACGCCGAAGGCGATGTCCTGCCCATCTTTGGACGTGAGATCCCAGGGTTCCGCGCCGTCGTCCACAACGCTGTCGTGCTCGATCGTATCCACCAGGTAGCCGCGCAGAGTGTAGATCCGAATGGTGCACTTCGGCGGCAGATTCACGAAGTAGATCCTCCGCTCCCCTCGCCCAAAGCGGAAGGGAGAACGCGGTTCCCAGGAGGCCGTCACCACGTACGGATTGGGCACCACGTCGATCTTGTCCAGCGAGCGAGTGGCCAGCTCCCGATCAAACCGGGCCGCGCGCACGGTGAACGTGAATGCATCGCCCGTGCGGAACGGCTTCGTCGTGGCAATCCGGTAGACGTCGCCCGGAGCAGGTGGAATGGCTTCCGCCTGCAACGTATCGGTCTCAAAGGAGACCGCCCACGTCGTGGCGACCTTGAGCAGGTGGCGAGGATTGTCCACAAAGATCACGATGTTCTCGGTGGTGTCCGGCGTCAGGGTTTGATCGGGCACCACGTCGCGAAAGAGGAACTTGGCTCGCTTGTCCTCGGTGAGGTTCCACACGGTGAACTTCACCGGAGTGGCCGGGTAACCCAACGCCGCGTCGGAACGATCGATCACCTGATCCGAAAAACGGATCTCGAAATCGGCCGGGTACGGGATGTTGAGATTCATCAGCGGGTTGGTC
>CAYXFI010000207.1:3854-7023 GCA_964464205.1 uncultured Cytophagia bacterium | reverse complement strand
TTTCGTGTGGTGCTGGCCGACCCGCCGCAGTCGAAGCCGACCCCTGCACTGACGTCCTTTCTGCGCCAGTGCGTCAAGCCGGGCGGGGATTACGTCAAGATCGGACCCGATCCGGCCAGGCCCTACTTCCGCAAGCGGTACTTGCTGCCGATTCCGCCGGACAACCGGCCCACGCGCGAGAGCGTCGCAGCCGGATTCCACCCGCTGTTTCGACCGCACAATCACAGCCCGGGACTGGTCGTTTTCCCCAACGGGGACGTCCTGGCCGTGTTCTTTAGCGCGGTGAAGGAGGACGCTCCGGAGGTTTCCCTCATCGCTGCGCGCCTCCGCTTCGGCGCGGACGAGTGGGACATGCCCGAACCTTTCCTCGACTTTCCGGACGTCAACGACACGTCGCCCCTCCTCTGGAACGACGGGGTTCGTCCTTCCCGGGGACGGCAGCATCCTCGGCATGGGCGGCAAGAAAGCCGACATCGACGGCTACATGCCCGTTTCCGTCTCGCGCGACGGCGGTCGGACCTGGCAGGTGAGCAAATCTCCGTTCCCCTGTTTGGGCATCAACCAGCGGCCCACCCTGATCCGCCTGCGGAGTGGAGGCTCTTTCTGGCGGCCGATTTCCAGCGGATCGATGGTTTCCAGCCGCCGGGTTTCCGGCACCGCGGGGCCTTCGTCGCTTTGTCGGACGATGAGGGCAAAACGTGGCGGGTGAACCCGCTACCGGGGGTGCAGCCTCACGAGGACCCAGAGCGCGCCCGGGCGATGGGCGGCGGCACGCTGGGCTACGCCGTGGCCCGGCAGGCTCCCAACGGCATCATTCACCTGATCACCACGATGAACGAGCCCTGTCTGCACTTCGAGATGAACGAGCCTGGATCCTGAGCCACGACGTGCCCGAAAAAGCGGACGTCATGGCATCGAAAGCGACGCAGGTACAGGAGATGCAGACGTTCCGCGAAACCTACCCGGACGGCCGGAAGCAGTGGGAAGTCACCTGGCGCCTGGGTCGGAAAGTCGGTCGCGATACGTGCCCGGATCGCGAGGACAGGTGGCTTGGGAGTGGGAGCACAGCGAGGACGGCACCGGCATCTGGAGGCAATACTGGCCGAACGGTCAGATCAAAGCGGAGTCGACCTGGCGGAATCGGCGCTGCGTGGGAGTGGTGCGCCGCTGGGACCGAGAGGGGAGACTGCTTTCGGAGGTGGAATTCCGGAACGGCAAGATGGTGAGGGCGAAATGACACTGCTACTGGCGCTCGTGGCGGTCGTCGCGCTGATCATCGTCGCGACCGCGCGGTTCAAACTGCACCCGTTTCTGACGCTCCTGCTCGCCGCCGTGGTAATGGGCTTCGTCGGCAGGCTGAACGCGGCCGAGATCATCGGGAAGCTGACGGAAGGATTCGGCAACACGCTGAAGAGCATCGGCATCGTGATCGCCTTCGGGACGGTGATCGGCACGTTTCTGGAGCGCAGCGGCGGAGCCCAGACGATGGCTGACTCCGTGCTGCGCGTCGTGGGGGAGCGACGCTCCCCGCTGGCGATGTCGATCACCGGGTTCATCGTCTCGGTGCCGGTGTTCTGCGATTCCGGGTTCGTGATCCTGTCGGCGCTGAACCGCGCGCTCAGCCGGAAGACCGGGCTGTCGCTCGCGGTGCTGGCGGTGGCGCTTGGAACGGGGCTCTACACGACGCACGTGTTCGTCCCGCCGACGCCGGGACCCCTCGCGGCTGCGGCCACGCTGAACGCCGATGTCGGACTCGTGATCGCTCTGGGTCTCGTGGTGTCCGTGCCCGCCGCTGCGGCGGGGCTCCTGTGGGCGCTCCTGTACGCCCGGCGGTTTCGCATCGTGCCGGGCGAGGAAATCGGAGGGGAACGTGGGGCTGCACAGCCGACACATGCGCCGGGCGCAGGGATTTCGTTCGCGCCCATAGTTGTGCCCATTGTCCTGATCGCGCTGCGTTCCGTCGCGGATTTCCCTTCGGCTCCTTTCGGGACCGGTTTGGCGAAAGCCCTCCTGGATTTCATCGGCCATCCGGTCATCGCTCTCCTGGTCGGCGTGTTCCTGGCCTTCGCTCTTCCAGGGCCGGAGGGCGAGATTCGCCAAATGGATTGGGTGATGGCGGGCTTGCGCAGCGCCGGGGTGATCATTCTGATCACCGGTGCGGGTGGCGCCTTCGGCAATGTGTTGCGTGCCACCGGAATTGGCGACGTGGTGGGAAAGTCGATGGTCTCCGGACAGCTCGGGTTGTTCCTGCCATTCGCGATCGCTGCGGTGCTGAAGACGGCGCAGGGGTCGTCCACCGTGGCCATCATCACCACGTCGGCCCTAATGGCCCCTCTGCTTCCGGCGATGGGCTTCACGTCGGCGGTGGCGAAAGCGCTGGTCGTGCTGGCGATCGGCGCGGGCTCGATGACGGTTTCGCACGTCAACGACAGCTACTTCTGGGTGGTGGCGCAGTTCTCCGACATGGACACCGGCACGGCCCTGCGAGCCCATTCGCTTGCCACGCTGGTGCAGGGCATCGTCGGCGCGCTGACGGTGGCGCTGCTGGGATGGGTCCTGCTGTGAACCGAGGGTAGGACTTGCAGTCGGTTGGCCATGACGGAGGACGACGGATGATTCATCGGAACTTCGGCGAAGGGCAGGAGCTGGATGTCGCCGGACTAAACAAGGTCACGGTGCTACTGGACCGCAGCGGCGTAATCCACGGAGATCCGCTGGAACCGCTGGTGAGCCGGGCTCAACGGGCCGCCGCACAAGCACGACGACAAAGAGCAGGTCTTCTACGTGACCTCGGGGCGAGGGATCGTCAGAGTTGGGGAGGATGAGTTCGCGGTACGCGCGGGGTAAATCGTGTAGGTCCCGGCTGGGACGGTCCACCAGACCATCACTGGTGACGAAGAGCTCACCTGCCTGCTTTTCAACTACTTCCTGGATCCCAGGAAAGAGGGCCACGGCACGTTTGCGGACCACATTGTGAGGGTCAAAAAAATCCGGCGAAAGCAGGCCGAGTCGGGGTGCGCTGACGTGGAGGAATCGGGGGCGCAGCGTGGGCGTCCTGCGCGTCCCGGGAAATGGATCTCGAACCCGGACGACGCGCAAGAACCTGAGGCGGGGGCTGGGAGAGAGCTCGTGCTCCTGGATCGGAAGGAGACCGCCGGCTTCGATCTCG
>CAYXFI010000207.1:0-3754 GCA_964464205.1 uncultured Cytophagia bacterium | reverse complement strand
GGAAACGGGTTCCGGTACCTCTGTTTCCGTAGCTACTGGCCGGCGGGTTAGGGTGAGGGCCCACGAGGTGAATAGCTGTTGGGGGGAGGTCCTGGTCCCCGGGGTTTAGGGAGCAGCTCTCGCAAAGACGCAAAGCCGCAAAGGAGCACGATCGTGACGGAAAACGACATCGCCCATGAGATCGTCGACGCCGCAATTGCCATTCACAAAGAACTCGGCCCAGGGTTGCTCGAATCCGTTTACGAAGTTGTTCTGGCAAAGGAACTCGAGAGCCGCGGACTTCGAGTCGAGAGGCAGGTTCCGGTTTCGATCTCATACCGTGGGATAACGTTTGAGGAGGCCTTCCGGGCCGATTTGATTGTGGAGGGGAAGGTGATCGTCGAACTGAAGTCCGTCCAGCAATTGAACAACGCGCATCGAAAACAGCTTCTCACGTACCTCAGGCTCACCAAGAAACGACTCGGTCTGCTTCTGAACTTTGGTGGGGCCTTGATGAAGGACGGCATCGTCCGGGTCGTAAACGAACTGCTTGAGTAACCAGCTTTGCGTCTTGGCGCCTTGGCGAGAGTTGAAAGAACTGGGAGTCGACATGATGCGTCGGATCTGCGTTATTATCGCGGCAACTTTGCTGCTGTCGTGCGAACAAAATCCAAACTCTGGAGCTGACCTGCCAAAATACGCCGCTGAGCCCGTTCGGTAGGTGGGCGAACGTCAGCCCAGCAAGTACTTCTACGACGGCCAGCTTCCCCACGCCGGGGGCGTGCACCTCTACCAGGTCTTCCGCGCGAATCGAACCCACCCGCCTGAGGGCGGCGGGCGCGGCTGGACCTACAACCACCAGCCCTACCTGGCGTACTGGAAGGGCAAATTCTACCTGCAGTGGCTCTCGGGCGAGTTCCAGGAACACACCCCGCCCACACACTGCCTGCTGGTGAGCTCGCGGGATGACCTGCACTGGAATAAGCCGCGCGTCCTCTTCCCCGAGTACACATTGCCGGACATCGATTTCCAGGGCTACCACATCCCCGCTGGAACGAAAGCCGTGATGCATCAGCGCATGGGTTTCTACGTCGCTCCCAACGGCAGGCGGCTCGCGTCCGGGTTCTACAGCTTCTGTCCCACGCCGCGCTTCTCTCCCAATGCTGGACAGGGCATCGGGCGGGTCGTCCGGGAGATTGCAGGCAGCCTGCTTTGGGGCACGAGCGAGTTGGCGTGGTGTGGTTTCCGTTCTACAACCCGGCGAGGAAACCGATCAATCGGCTCCACATGCGGTAGACCATGACCAGGATCAGAATCAACCCCAGCAGGGCGACCACGTTTTGCGCCGGGTTGTTGCGGAGCGATCCCATCACCTTGCGATTGTTCAGGAGCAGGAACAGGCCGATCCCGATGGCGGGCACGCCGAAGAGGGAGGAGGCCTGTGCCAGAATCAGGGCGTACACCACGTCGCCGCGAAAGAAGACGGCCACTACCATCCCAATGAGCATGGTCAGGGCGGTGAAAATCTTGGGAGCTCGCTCTTCCATCGTTTTGCCGAGACCGAGGCCGTCGGCGAGCAGGCCGCCGGAAATGATGGCGTTCACGACGAGGGAGGAGAACGCCGCGGCCCACAGACCGACGCTGAAGATGTACTTGGCGAATCGGCCGAACAGGGCTTCGAGCTGAAGTGCCATGTCGGCGGCGGACGTGACCACGATGTGACGCGGATGCAGGGCGGCGGCGGACGTGGTGATCACCAGGGTGGTGATCAGGCTCAGAATGATGATCCCCGCGATCGTGTCGCGCAGCCCTCTTCTGAGATCGGACTCGCCCCAACCCTTGTTCTGAACGAGGTAGGCCTGGTAGAGACAGGCGTGAAGAACGAACGTCGTGCCGACCAGGGCTGCGAGTTCGTTGAAGGAACTTGCTGGTGCTGAGAGGGGCACGAAACCTTTAATGAGCTGACCAAGGTCCGGCTTGGCGAAGACCAGGTTTGCGAAAAAGGCGAAGATCATCGTGGCGACCAGCACCAGAATGATCTTCTCGAGCAGCTTGTAGAGGTTTCTCGCCCAGAACACGAGGATGATCCCGAGCGGTGTGAAGATCAGCGGCCAGACGGTCTCCGGGATCCCCGTGAGCGCCTGCATTGCCGTCGCTACGCCGAGGTTGTTGCCGAACTGGAAGCTGGTGCCGGCGGTGAACGAAGCGATCCCGATGAGGACGGCGAACCACCGGCCGTACTCGTCGGCGATGGTCTGGAGAATCGACTCCTTGTGCGACACCCCGTAGCGTGCCGACATCGCGGTGTACATTCCCATGCCCACAGCGGCGATGACCAGCACCCAGAGCAGCGAGTAGCCGTACACCGAGCCGATCTTGGAGGCCACCGTAATGCTACCCGGTCCGAGTACGACCGCGGCGATGATGAACCCCGGCCCGATTGCCTTGAGCGATTCGCGAATGTCGATCGACAACGTTCTCCCTCCGTCGTTTGTGATTTTGCCGGTAATGTACAAACTTCTCGCCGAAACTCAAGAATGACTCCCAATGCTGGGTTTGCCCGAGTTCGAAAGAGGCCGGGAGGGATGACCGTGGGTTGCTTGGTGCAGCGTTCCAGATGCCTTGGCGCGATCGCTCTGTCTCTGATCGCGACGTTCGCGGCTGGAGCCGAACGACAGGTTCGGCAGGGGCTCGTGGGGATTCTCTACGAAAGCCCCGACCTTTCGCGCCCGGCGTCGCTCTGGTACGTAACGAGCCTGAGCCCCGATCGCCTGGACTGGCCCCGAAAAAACGATTTCTCCGCTCTCTGGCGGGGCTGGATCGCTGGTCGGGCCGAAGCCACGGTTCGATTCGCCGTCGAGGCCAACGATGGTTTCCGCCTGGTCATTGATGGCGAGACGATGATCGACGCCTGGCAGGATGCCCGAAAGGCCACGGGAAGCTTCCCGATGATGAAAGGGCGAAGATACCCCGTCGAGGTGGCCTGCAGGCAGGTCAGCGGGCCCTCGTACCTGCGCCTGTACTGGAGCTGGCCAGGCCACCCGCGCGAGGAATTGCCCGCTTCGGCGCTGTCCTTCAGCCCGGCGGACGAGGCCGCAGTTCGCGAGAGGTTCCGGGAGCGGGGAAAGGTGAGCTGGGAGGACATTCAGTTCGACGTCGCCTCAATCATCGACATTCAGCGTCCGGAAGATGTCGAAAAGAAACGTCGGGACCTGAGTTACCTGATCTTCGGAGTGGACCGCTTTTCGCAGGATCGCCTGCCGGACAGCGTGCGCGCCGGCATTCACGATGTCGTTTTCGACACGCTTCCCAACCTGAAGCGCATCGATCGGCTGGTGACCGAAATGGAGTGGGGCCTCAATAGCGTGGCCTACCGCTTTGTCCCGAAAGAGCCAAATGGGGAGTTGATGATCTACCATCAGGGGCACCGGGGTCACTTCTCGAACGGGCTCCCAGTCATCCGCCGCTTCCTGCAGGAGGGCTACGACGTGATCGCGATGTCCATGCCCCTGCTTGGTCCGAATCGCAAGCCGATCGTCGATTTGCCCCGATTCGGTCGGATTCGAGTGGTGTCGCATGCGATTCTGAACTTTCTGAAGCCCCAGCGAGGTCACCCGCTGCGATATTTCCTGGAGCCGGTTCTGAGGGTTATCAACTACGCCCGGCGATCGGGATTCGAGCGAGTCCACATGATCGGGATTTCCGGCGGCGGATGGACGACTACGCTCGGCGCTGCGCTGGACCCCCGCATTTCGCACAGCTATCCTGTGGCTGG
>CAYXFI010000206.1:0-7033 GCA_964464205.1 uncultured Cytophagia bacterium | reverse complement strand
ACTTCGCCCACGATGGAAGCGTGGACAACCCCTCGTCGGCGGAGCGTTTCAACGAGCCGCGTCGCCTCGTCCGGCGGCAAGGCGATGAGGAGGCCACCGGAAGTTTGAGCGTCGAGGAGAACTGTTTCCTCTTCCCAGGCTAGCTTGTCTTCGAACGTCAGTTTTCCCTCGAGATACAGCCGATTGTTAGCAGTTCCACCCGGAACGTGGCCGTCGGCTGCCAGCGCGACCACGCCGTCGAAGATGGGCACTGCCTCGTAATAGAACCGCAAACTCACCCCCGATGCCTCCGCCATCTCGTAGGCGTGACCCAGCAGGCCGAAGCCCGTCACATCCGTGGCGGCGTGTACATCCACTTCCAGCATGGCCTCAGCAGCCGTCTTGTTCAGGGCGCACATGCTGTCGATCACCTCCTCCTGCAGGGGGCCGATATCCTTGCCCGCCTTGAGGGCGGTGGTGGCGATCCCCGTGCCGACGGGTTTAGTGAGCACCAGCACGTCGCCGGGCTTCGCGCCGCTCTTGGCCACGATCCGTCCCGGATCAACAACCCCGGTGACCGCCAGCCCGTACTTCAGCTCCTCATCCTGGATCGTGTGCCCGCCGAGAATGGGCACACCGGCCTCCGCGGCCTTGTCCGCCCCACCCCTCAGGATTTCGGCCAGGACGTCGAGCTCGAAGTGCTTTCGGTGAAACCCGACGATGTTGAGCGCACACACGGGTTTCCCGCCGACCGCGTAGACGTCTGATAGGGAGTTGGCCGCAGCGATTTGACCGTAGGCGTACGGGTCGTCCACGATGGGCGTAAAGAAGTCGACCGTCTGCACGAGCGCCAGGTCCGGCCGTAAGAGGTACACGCCAGCGTCATCCGCCGGTTTCGTGCCCAGGAGCACGTTCGGATCCCGACTGACCGGCAATTTCTCCAGGATTTCGCCCAGCTCCGCCGGGCTCATCTTGGACGCTCAGCCGGCGCAGCGTACGGTTTCGGTGAGCCGTTTCCGCTTGTCTTCTGCTTTCTGCATTTCCACGCGTTCCTTGCTGGAGGCGTTGATCCGGTCCAGTCCCAGTCCGACCCGCCAATTTGTGACAACCGAGGTCACGCTTCCTTCACCACGAGCACGGCGCAAGGAGCCCGGCGTACGAGCCGCTCCGCCGTGCTGCCCAGTAGGATGTAGTCGAGTCCCCTCAGTCCCCGAGTGCCAACAAGCAGAAGGTCGGCGTCGATCTTTCCACAGTACTCGGCGATCTCGGCGCTGGGAGTCCCTTCCAGGACCCGGTACTGCACCTCCTCGGGGTTGAAACCCGTCTCGGCCGCGAGTTTGCGCATCGTCTCCGTCGAGCGCTCACGGATCCCCGGAATGAGCTCGAAAATGGACGTCTTCCCCGTGACAAAATAGGCGGGGTGTACCGAGTCCTCCACCACGTGCACAAAGTGGACCTCTGAGTTGAACCGTTCGCCGATGGCTCTGGCCCACTCAGCCGCCTCGCGCGCGTGGCTTGAAAAATCCACCGCCAGCACGAGCTTGCGGTAGCCCCGGGCGGGATCGATGTCTTTCGCATCCCTTCGAGTCGTAAGCACACTGCTCTTCGCGTTCCGGACCACACGGTCAGTAACGCTGCCGAGTGGGAGTTGAGCAAGCTCTCCCCTACCGTGCGTACCCATCACGATCAGATCTACTCCCCGTTCTTCCGCAAAACCGACGATTTCTTCTGCTGCGCTCACACCTCTAGCCACCACCCGTTCGATGGGAACGTCCTCGTCCGGCTCTGGGAAGCTCTCGTGCGCTTTTTCTTCCAGTGATTCGTACAGCTTCTCAAGGGCCCGAGACGCCGAAGGGACGTGGACCCCTTCCTCGTACATCACCACAGCGTGAAACAGGATCAGTTTCGAATGAAAAGCTTTCGCAAGAACCGCGGCATGCTGGAACGCCTTTTCGGCGCATTCGGAGAAGTCCGTTGGGTACAGAATCGCTTCAATCGGTTTCATTCCGCACCTCGTGCCTTTGCGGCTGCGACATCACGCATGAACGGCGGGGCCTGGTTCCGGTTGCGGACGTAGCCTCTCTCGCCGCACGAGAAAGTAGACACCTCCCGGAATGCTGCAGGCAATCCCGACCAGGTACGCCAGCAGTTCCATTGCCGTCACCGGTCCGCCCGGTATCCCCACTTGACCGAACAGGGCCACCCCGCTCTGCTCCCTCACGCCGATGCCGCCGAACGTGATTGGCAGACTGGCAGCTAGCGCGATGATGGGGATGAAGACCAGGAAGAAGGCGATACTGGCCTCCACGCCCACCGCTCGGCCCGTGAGGTAGTGAACCGCCACCCGCAGGAACTGAATCACAATAGAGAGGGCAAATGCTCTGGCCAGCAAGCCCCGGTTGTGTCGGTACGCGTTGAGCTGCCAGTAGACGTCGCGCAGCTTCTCCCGGAGGCCGGACGGCAACAGCACCGAGACAATCGGGGCTACGCGGCGAGCGATGCGCTCCTCGAACAGGGTGGCAATGGTGACCACCCAGAGGATCATGACCAGGGCTCCGAGGATGAACATCGATTGCAACTCAAACCGCCGTAGCCAGACAAGGCTGGCGACGACCGCCATCGTTGTGAGCACGATGAAACCGGTCATTCGGTCCATGAACACGGCCGACGCAGCCTCCGCCGTGCGACCGGAAGCCCTTGCGGCATCGTAGATGCGAAAGGCATCGCCACCCACGTAGCCGATGAGAAAATTGTTGAAGAACAGACCGACGTGGTAGAACCCAATCGTCAGCGGCAAGCTCAGCCGTAGCCCCCGCGCCTCCAGAAACCAGTGCCACTGCACGGCGCCCAGCAGATTGCTGAGCGCGAAGGCACAGAGGGCCAGCGCGAGCCATTCGGGCCGCGCCGCACTCACCTCGTTGAGCACCGTTGCGAGACCAATCCGGCGAAGGAGAAGCCCGATCAGAAGCGAGCTGATGGCCGTCTTCAAGAACAGGGAAATCGCGCGTCGCACGTGGTGTCTCAGCTCTCCGTTTTGCGCGGCTTCACCGTTGAACCGCCGTGTCCTGCACTGCTCCCGCTGTGTCCGGACGCTCGACCTTCTCGGCGGCAAGCTGACGGAGCTGCTGCAACTGCCGCTGCGCTTCGGCGTCCGTTGGGAATTCGCGCAGCCAGTTCTCCAGCACTTGCGCCGCGTCCAGGTAGCGTTCTTGCTTGCGGTAGAGGTTCACAAGCCAGTTGACCGCCAGCGGGTGCCGAGGATTACGGCTGAGGACTCGCCTCACGCGCCGCTCGAACTCATCGTACCGGCCGGCCTGGTAGTACCACTGAGCGATCTGCAGGCTGAGATCGTCGCTGCGCAGCGGGATCACGTCCTCCGGCATCACCTCTTCCATCTTGTCCAGCACTTCGATCATCTTGTCCAGTTCTCCCCGGCGCTGGTAGTAGAACGCCAGCCGGAGGAATGCCGCACGATAGTTCTGCAGTAGACCGATCGTGTTGTCGTCGTAGGAGACGTCCGGGTTATTGAGGTTGCGGTACTTGAACTTGTTGAACAGATTCTCGCGCAGGCGGTCCGCTGCAATCGAGTCACCCGGATACGCAACCAGCTTGAAGTCCAGACCGTCCATCCGGAGATATTTCTGAAGCCCAATCTTGTTTTCGGGAGAGACTGTGACAGCGAAGTAGATGGGCTTCTTCCATCGATTGGCGTAGATGATGTTGAGAATCATGTAGTCTTGCACGCGGATTCCCTCCACGCCGCCGTAGCGCAGTGTCGGCCGGAAGTCAAACTCGATGTACCTCGCCTTTTCCAGCTCCTCCGGCGTAGGCGGCGTTTTGACGCCCGCCTCTTCGCGATGCTTCAGGTACACCTCTTCGGGAACGGGAATCCGGATTCGCTTGGTCTTCCACGGCATGGGTTGCAACTGTTCGATCTGCTCGTCCGTGAGCGAGATAGGCACCTTGGGCTCTCGGTGCTTGAGCTGCTTGATGTACCAGTCCGTGTTGAGCAAGCTCAGGTTCACGATGCGGATGTCCGGTCGGATGTTGTACACGTATTGCAGGAACCAGATCGGAAAAGTGTCGTTGTCGCCGTTGGTGAACACGATTGCGTTCGGTTCGCAAGTCTCGAGCAGATTGTACGAGTAGTCGAACGGCACGTACCGGCCGGTGCGGTCGTGGCTATCATAGTTGAAAGACAAGAGACGTACTGGCGAGATCAGCAGAAAGAGGACGATCGTGGCAGCCACCCACACTTTGCTCCCGGACGCGCCGGTCTTGAGCCGCTGAGCCTGAATGAGAGACACCACCAACAGCAACAAGGCGAACACTCCTCCGGCAATGCCGAGTCCGCGGAGTGAAGTGTACACTGTGCCACGGTTTCCCGTCGCACTGCCCACGATCAGGGCCAGGACGAGCAATCCAACCGATGGCCCAAGCACGTAGAAGATGCGCTGGGCGATCTTGCCGGAACGGAGCCACTCCCGCGCCGTCTCCACGAAGCCGAGAAGGCCCATGCCGATCCAGATCGCGAAGGCGTAGAAGGACCCGACGTACACGTAGTCTCGTTCACGCGGTTGCGGGTCCTCCTGGTTCAGGTAGATGACGATGGCCACCCCCATCATGATGAACAACAGCGCTACGATCGACGCGCCCTTCCAGTCCTTTCGAACCTGGTGGATCAGTCCCATCAGGCCAATGAGAAACGGAATAGCCCAGAGCCCCTGGAGCGTGAACGTGCTGGCGCGACAAGCGTCGTCGGGACTTGCAGGAGCCACGCTGGGGCCTTTCCCGACGTACTGCCAGCCGAAGTACCGCAGGTACATGGCCCGAATCTGGTAGTCCCACAGGAAATCAAGAGAGCCCGAGTAGCTGTCCCGGCACCGGCTGTTGGGCTTCCAGCGCCGCCGGTCCGTGATGCTCCACGTCCCGTACTGCTCGCGATTGAGGTACTTGACCAGATTCACCACGTTCTCCGGGTCATTCTCGTCCACGGGCGGATCGAGATTGCTTCGGATGTAGATGGTCGCATACGTGGAGTACCCCAAGAGAACCAGAAACGCCGAAACGAGCCCCAGGGCAACCCATCTTTTGCCCCGTCGGGACGCCTCGTAGGCGCCAAAGACGATGGCAATGACGACGAGCGGCAGAACCCAGAACGAAAGCTTTTCCATCACGTACGGGACGCCTTTCACAATTCCCGGGTAGATCACCCAAAAGGTGGCCAGTCCCAGCGCCCCGAATTTCACCAGAGAGGACCAAGTCAATTGTCCTTTGCGGAAGTAGATCATCAGGAAGATGGCGGGGAAAGCGAGGATGTTGAGCAAATGCACCCCAATGGCCAAACCAAAGAGGTACGCGATGAACAGCAAGTAACGGTCGCTACCCCGCTCGTCGGCCTTCTCCCACCACAGCAGGGCTAGATAGACCACCCCTGCCGTGAACAGCATGCTGATGGCGTACACTTCCGCCTCGACGGCGTTGAACCAGAACGTGTCCGTGAAAGCGAACGTGAGTGCTCCAACGAGGGCGCTTCCGTACACTAGCCAGCGATCCTCGGTCTCCTTCGGTTCGCCGCGCCAGAGTTTGATGAACTGCACAATGCTCAGGAACGTGAGCATGATGGTAAGCCCACTTGCCAGAGCGCTGAACAGATTCACGCGGTAACCGATGTCCGCCGCGAAGGGGATCATCGTGAACAGACGTCCGATCAGCAAATACAGCGGGGCGCCGGGTGGATGCGGCACGCCCAGCAAGTACGAGCAGGTGATGAACTCGCCGCAATCCCAAAAAGACGCTGTGGGAGCCAAAGTGCGGAAGTACACGACGAACGAGACCAGAAAGACGCCGAAAGCGAGCGATCTGCGCAACCACTTGTCTTCCATCTACACCTCCGCGCTTGCGTTTGCCAGTGCCGACAAGAGAAACTCCTCGGCGCACTCGGCGGCGCGATCCCACGAGTGCTCCGCCGCCCATTCAACAGCTTTTTCTGACATGGACCGTCTTAGATCTGAATCTCGCAGGATGAGGGACAGCTTGTCGGCGAGGGCGCCGATATCACCGTAGGGGTACAGGAACCCGGTTTCGCCCGGGCGCACCGAGTCTCGCAGACCGGGCGAATCCGCGGCCACCACCGGTGTGCCACAAGCGTTCGCTTCGGTCACAGTTAGCCCCCAGCCTTCCCGCGGCGACGGGTTCACACAAACCCACATTCTCCTGAGGAGCTCCACCTTCGTCGTGTGATCGACTCTTCCCGTGAACGTCGTGCAGTCGCCCAGACCCAGCTTCTCAGCAACCCGCTCCAGCCGCGGCCGGTCATCCCCGTCCCCCACGATCAAGAGCTCAGCGTCCGGAAACTGCTTTCGCACCTCCCGAAACGCGAGAAGCAAATGATCGACGCTCTTGTAACGCTTGAGCCTGCCGAAGTATCCGACACTGGGGTGGCTCGCTCTTGCGCGCTCGTCCGGACCGTAGGCCGCGAGATCTACCCCATTGGGTACCAGACGGATCCGCTTCTTCGGGATTCCTCGCGCCGCGAGGTCGTCGCGCGTGCTGTTCGAGACTGCTCCAAACCAGCACCTGCGATACACTGGGGCCACAAATCTCTCCGTCAGATACACGTAAGTGGCCGGGAGAAACCAGGTCTCGGCGTAGATCGAACGGTCGAAGAAGTGATGCACGAGTGCCGCAACACGATTCTCGGCGTACAGGGGACTGAAAAACGGAATCTTGTTCAAATCGTCGATGACCAGGTCGAACCGAAACTGGCGCTGCAGACGTCGATACGATCCCGGTACGTGCAGGTTGAACGTATTTCGGCTGCCGACGCGGACTACCCTCATTCCGTCGAGTTCCTCCTGAGGCGAACCTCCCGCGAAACCCGAGACGAGCAAGGTGATGTCCCATCCACGCCTGGCCAGCCGACCGAACACTTCGTGCAGGTGGACTTCCGCTCCGCCCGCGAAGGGGTTCAGCCGGTCCTGCCAGTTGATGATGAGAATCCTGGGGCCCATCGCCGCCCGCGTTCAGTCCGTGCCGGTTCGTACCGCCTGCC
>CAYXFI010000205.1:0-7040 GCA_964464205.1 uncultured Cytophagia bacterium | reverse complement strand
AACCGTGCCGCTAGCCTGCAGCGGGTCGCCCCGCCACCCGCTGCCCCGGCAAACGACCCCTACCTCGCTCACACGCTCTCACAGGGCCCGCCCGCCGAGGGGCCAGTGCTCTTGACGGCGCAGTACACGAACGACCGCATCCAGCGTCGATATCTGCATGCCCCTGCGGGCGTGGGCCCTCTGGAACGGTCCCTCTTGTTCTCAGACCCTGCAGTCAGGCCGGTCCCGCCCGAGTCAGAGGCGGGACCGTCGTTGCCTCTGGGCAACTACCACCGGGACGCGCCGCTTTTGCTTTGGACAACCTCACGGCCAAAGGTAACCATTAGACCCCGCTCCGGGCGTCGCCGGCCCGACCGCCCCGTACCCGGAAGTTGCTTTTCGCCTCCTTCTCCCGGCGGGGACGAGAACAGAGAAAAGTCGTCAAGCCGCGCGGTGTGAACGTTTTCACGCGGAGACAACCGTTTTCGCAGCCGCCCTCGCCGCGACCCATAAGAAAGTCTGTAGCCTTTTCGTTGGACACACTAAACAAGTACCCCCACGCCGCCCAGTCAAGACGGCGTAACAACTCTGTGCCGACACGCGCTTCCTCTCGCATCCGAAAGGCATCGTGGTCCCCCACCCAACTAACAAGGGCGTCCGCACCGCTGGAAAGCAAACTTGCTTCGGCCGGCGAGCTGTATCCCCCGCGCGAGACAGTGAACTCTCGCTGAGTCCTCTAGCACGCAGCTAGTGCCGCAACCGAAATCGCACGCCGTACCCACCATGCAGCCGGAACCGGGGTTCTTCCGTCCGAATAGCAATTGGACATCACGGCGATGGCTGCCGCCCGTCCTCTTCTCCCAATGTGTTCTGCATCAGTTGCCGTGGCTGTGCACGGAAGCGCTACCCCCGGTTTCAGAAATAGTGTGGCAGGCCATCCACCCCAACAGGCAGGACAATATGTCGAACAACATCCCGGTCTACTCGTGCTGAATCTCACAACGATTGCAAAAGCCCTGCTGAGCTGCTATTGAAGGGGCTCGATTGTACTACTGCCTGCGACGTAGCGAGGCACTCTCCGAGAGGAGAGAAGCCGCACTCCGCGCTTTCTCCCGAACGTGTGGGCGGAAACTGGTAGGACACTACGGGACGACAAACGTTGGGCAGAGAGGCCAACAAGTTGATTGTTCATCGCGGGATGCACACGTGCGGAGTAGCAGAAGACTACCCCCCGGAACCGTCGTCAATTCCCCCAAGCGATCCCCACAAGAGAAAGCCACTGCGGCCAGACTGTCGCTAGGAATCATCTGCTCCCGAGTGTGTTGGACCAACCACACGACGGGAGGAACGATCAAGTCGCTGCCAAGTGGAGCAGAGAAACCGTTTCGCCCAATACAGCGCGTCTGCCGTGTTGCACGGGAGTTTGCCCTCACAACCGGCCGGCCCCACCAGGTAGAAACAACGAAGGCATGGGGTTCGTAGGAAAGCTGTCCTGACACGCCCGGTGGTGTCCCGCCGTGAAGCCCTGCGTGCGCTTGGCCGCCGAGGCTTATTCACTGTCCGGCAGAACGCCGCAGCCGGAAGTCATCCCCGCTTCTCTGGGCCAGAACGAGTGAGTTGACGTGGTAGAACTGTAGTTTCCCCTCGTCCAGGGTACACACCAGAGGACGGACAGCAAACCCACACCGCCTCCTGCAGATGCTGCTGTCAAACTCCCCAGATTCTCTCCGTTTCTCCGAGACAGGATTCGGTGCGAGCCGGTCCGTCGACAGGCCCCCTCAAGCTTCGTCAACTAGCTGGTACGACTGTCAATCTTGTCTCCACCCGCCACCAATGACCCGGCACACGCCAGCAATCAATTCTCTGCCCCTCTCACGGGTCGTTCCCGATACACCAGGATCATCACTCGTCGATTCCGATTCCTGCCGATCGGATCGCTGTTGCTTCCGAGCAAGAGCTCGCGCTGGCCGGCCAGATTGATCACGAGTGGAACGCTCTCCCCAAACCACCGCGGCGGGTCCACCCGGCTCACGAGCCGTGCGTACCGACCGGGGTACTTCTGCCGCAGGATACGCCGGAAGGCATCCGTGATCTCCCGCGCCCGGTCCCTCGACAAACGAAGATTTTCTTCCTCCGGTCCTGTCGCATCAGCGTGCCCCTCGAAGCGCACGCGTAGCTCATCCGATCCGGCGATCTGTCTGGCTATCGGACCGAGTTGGTCCAGGTAGAAACGAAACGGCACTTCCACGTCGGCGAATTTGAACAGGGCGAAGATCTCCTCCCGTACCACCGAAGCCACCTCCACCAGCGAGAACTCCTGCGTCCGCGTGACAAACTCGCGACCGAGCTCGTCCGTCACTCGAACCCGACACAGCAATGTCGAACCCGCCGGAGGCGCCGTCCCGTCAGCACACTTCCCATCCCAGTAAGCTCGGGTAGCCACAACTTGAGCCGGAGGCTCCACCCGGGCCGGGACTCTGGCAATCACACGATCGCCCTGCAGGATCTCGACAATCCAACTTTGGATCTCGGACGCAGACAATACGCGCACATCAAATTCCGGCCTCTCCGTACGCGGGTCCCTCTCGGCTATCATCGGCTGGACACGGAGCTCCACGGGGCCAAAGAGGGCCTTCTCAAACCTCGGTTCGGTCACCAGCTCCACGCGGCGGTTCTCTTCTCCGATCCAAATGCGATCCTGCTCTGTCCGTGCACGCCGCTGGATTCGCCTGTGGAATACATTGTGAGACCTCGAGATGCGCACACGATCCGGGTCCACACCCAGCTCAACCAGCGTGCGCTTGACCGCCCTTGCGCGTGCGTACGCAAGCTCCGCCCCGTACCCCCGCTCGGAAACCCGATCCACGTAGCCTTGCAGCGTAACCACCGCGCCGGGGGTTGCTTTCATTCGATCTGCTATTGCTTCGAGAACCGCAGGTACCACGTCCCCGCGAAGGTACGAAGGACTAACACTGCTGTCACCTGCGTCAAAGAAGACCATCGGCACCAGTGGCACCGCGATGGTCTTGTAGCGGATGATGGACACTTTGAATTTGTCCTTCGCCGGCATTCGGAAAGGCTCCGGTTCCGCCCATTTTGGTACGGTGACCACCGTCTCAAAGCGGCGGTTGTTGGCCCGCTCCACTTCTTCGCCCTTTCCATCCTTCTCCGCCGCCACCGCAACTAGAACCCGATAACGCCCCGGCACCGAGGTCTTCCACTCGAACCGCAGCTCTTTCGCCACTCCCACGTCTATCGATTCCGCCCGACGATCCTCCAGCCCTCCTCCGAACAGTCGCTTCAGCGAATCAGCACTCGTACGCCACAACAACGTATCGACTTCCTGCACAGACAAGCCAAGGCTGTCCAAGCAAACCCATTTGACTTGAACCGAGTACGCATCGGCAGATCTATCCCCAACATTCCGAACACGGACTACGAGCTCTCCCTGTTCCGAATTATCCCTCCCCGTGAGCCACGGAGTGGGTTCCAGACGGATGGATTCAACCAGGAGGTCCGGCCAGCGAACTCGGAATCGGCGCACCTGCGGAGAGCCGTGGCCAACCCGCACGTGTCCGTCCAGATCCACAGCCGCCACAGTCCAGTAGAAGACCGTTCCCACGGGAGCCACAGCCGTGTCCAGCCTAGTCCCCTCGACCTTCGTGAACAACAGCAACGAATCGAGAATCGCTGCCTTCAGGTCCCCCGCTTCCAGACGTTTGACGGCCGAGCGTACGCGCTCTGCATCCGGATCGACTGCCAGAACGTACTCGAGCTCATCGGCTAGGTCCGGATCCTCAGCAGCTTCCCACTCGAAGCGCACCGAAGGGCCATCGACAATTGCTTCTTCCAGCGGACTCAGCATTGCAAAAGGTTCCGGACCGGTGGGATAGTGAGCAACGGCTGTACGCTGCGTCCAGCCGAGAACGGGACCGTATTCTCCACCCGCGAAGTCGAAGCAAACGTGCGAATTCCGCAAACCCACAAACGAGGGAAATCCAACCCGCAATCCTTCGGCCACCACCCCGAATCCGAAGGTGAACTTGCTGAGCGGGTCATCGGGCCGGTAGCCGAAACGCAGGGCCAGAAGCCGATTCCAAACCAGCTCCGCCCCCACAATTCGCTCGGCATCCGCCCCCCACTCGCGAAAGTACTGGTACGAAAGCAGCGCCTCCCACCTGGAATGCATCGCCAGTCGCAATGAAACCGCCGCACTCCAATTACGCGGCAACCGCGTCTTCGTCGTCTCGAAAGCCCTATTGAACCCGAGGGCATTCCCGAGTACCGCTCCCACCTGAATATCCGCGTAGCGAAAGATCCCGAATCCCAACGGGCCCACGCCAAACCGTCCCAATCTTAGCACGCCCCCCGCGTCCGTGCTCAATGAAAGACCACTGTAGCCAGCCAATTGACTTCGGATCGCGCGTATCGACACACCCAGCGCCACGTGACGGCGGAGAAACCGAAGTTTCTCCCAGTCCAGTCGCTGCCCGAGGGCGAGCTGCCCAACCGTGTGCGAAGCACTCACGGCCGGTGCAACGCCGTCAGTACTGTCCCAGGTAGGTGAACCAAAGTAGCGCAAGCCGATCGCCGCATATGTCTTGCGGCTCCCCAGCCAGTTGAAATGTCGGTGGACGAAAAACGAGGCGTCGTACGTGTCCGCGAACCACCGCGAGTAGCCGACCCCCCATCCCCAACGTCGCGCACCAGCCAAAGCGGCGGGATTGTAGAATACCGCAAAACCATCGTCGGCTAGAACGCCGAGTCCGCCGATCGTAGCAGCGCGTGCACCAATCCCTATCCGAAGGAACGGTAGGCCTTCATTCGCCGCCCGAACGTGGCAGACACCAAGCAACCCAATGGCAACAACGGTGGAAATCAACGCCAGTGGCAATCTCACTCGCAGTGTACCGACGAAGCGCTCCATGACCTTTTCCCGTCAGCGCACGACAACCACTTTCCGCCATTCCTTCAATGATCCCGACTCCACAGTGACCACGTAGATTCCCGCACCCACCAACGTTCTGCGCTCGTTCCGTCCATCCCAGACCAATTCGTTCCAACCGGCCATGAAGAATTCGCCATCAGCGAGAGTCCGCACCGGCCTACCGGCGATGTCGAACACTTTGACCGTCGCCTGCCGGTTCGAGCTCAGTTGGAATCGCACGAGGAGTCCTCCTTCCCGCTCCGGACGGAAAACGTTCCGCGAAAGAACCACGTGGTTCTTTCCCCGAATTTGAACCACGGCGGGCTCCGAGCGCACTTCGCGACCTAGGATGTCCACAATCACGAGGGTAAAACGGAGCTCCTCCCGTTCACGACTCGTCCTGAGCCCGGTGTCCGTGAAATTCTTGGGAACGACAACGCTCTCCCCTGGGTTCAGCTCAAGCGCGCCTCGCAGTTCGGAGGCGAAATCCGTCGTCACCGTACCGTCGCCGAACTGTACTTCGATCCACCACTCCCTGGTCGGCATGTGTGTCACGACAGTCACTTGGACCGAATCGCCCGGCTCAATGACCGTCGGCTCCACCCGTATCTCGGGCGCCACTATCTCGGGCGGAAGGGCGAACAACGTGTCGGAGGCAATATTGTTCGCCAGTACGGTGTCTTCCGGACACACGCACCACGCCACGTTCACGAATCGATTGGGCGCCGCGAAAGGATCGAACTCAGCCCGCAGTCGTAGGTGGGCCCGCCAAACCTGGTTTGCACCGAGCGGCTCGAGGCGCCAGACCAAGGTATCGACCCGCTCTTCCGATGGAGAAGGATTAGCAGAGACAATCTCGAATTCGGGGGGCAAGCGATCAAATACATCAATAGCTTGGGAAAACGCGGCACCGGCATTACGCACGACGATGAAGTAGTCGAACTCCTCGCCACTATCGACGAAGAACAGGGTATCCCCGATATCCGGGAGGTACTCACTCGAGTCGACAAAGGCGAACTTGTCGATCAGTGCATCCGGCCCGCCGCACGGGGCCTGGTAGCGGGCTGTGTCCCTTCCTGCAATCGTACGAAGTCGTACGGTGACATCCAGCACCCGCCAGCTACAGTCCAAGGAAGGATCCGGCGTAGCGTAGGCTACTAGGTAGTACGCGTTCAAAACTGTAAGGACCTGACGGTAGAACGTCGTGAGCGTGCCAAATTCCGTACTGAAGACCGCCAGTCCACCCGTGCTTTCAGCCAAGAATTGAAGAACGTCCTGCTCAACCCCCTGTCCCACCCCTAGACAGTAGATCGTCGCCCCGATCTGATTCGCGAAAGCGACCACCTGCTCCGATGTCCACTGACTCGCATTGTCCGCACCATCCGTGTACACGATCACCGCTTTGCGTCCACTGACGCCGGCGAGCATTCCGAGCGCCGCGTATATCCCATCGTACAAAGCCGTCGATCCAGCCGCCTGGTACCCGGCGATCGCCTGACTCACCGATCCGATGTCGGAGGTCAATGCAGCGACGATTTCGACATTCGAACTGAAGTGCACAACCCCAACAAGGTCCCCTGGATTCAGCAACGACACGAACAGCTGCGCTGCGCTCTCCGCTTCCCCCTCGTACCCTGCCATGCTCCCGCTGTAGTCCATCACCAGCACCGCGGCGACGGGCAATCGGCCGGCTTGCACCTCGCGCACCCAAACCACATCGCCCAGGTGGTACACATCGGGGTCCGCGGGCACGGTTGGATCGGCCAGATGGTACTCCAGCAGTGGGGCCCACGTCTCCGCGACCGAGGCTCCGATCAGGGTCGTGTCCTGGGCCCCCAACCACTGGGCCGTGTCCGCGAGGCCTCGCACCGGGAGCCCGTTTTGATCCGTCACGGACACATAGGCAAGGATTGGGTACGGGAAGTCACACTGGGACGTGCCACCGGGCAGAGGAGAGGGCAGACTATCCCGCAGCGAGACGGCGTTCACGCGCACTTGCAGCTGTGAGATCGCCACCACGACGACGATCGAGTCCGCATTGTTGCTTTCATCCATTTCATCGATGCGGTCCGAAGGGTCAACCACCAGAACCAAGCGATGATGGCCAATCGGCGGGTTCTCCCAGACCCAAGTC
>CAYXFI010000204.1:475-7064 GCA_964464205.1 uncultured Cytophagia bacterium | reverse complement strand
CTTCCGCGGGTCAAAGCACCAGGCAATTTCCTCAGGCGACAGATATTCTCGAATGCGGGAATCACGTTCGATCAACGAACGAAACGACTCGCCCCGGTCCCGGGCCTCCATGGCCAGAGATTGCACGATCCGGTACGCCTCTTCGCGAGTCAGGCCCTTCTCGGCGAGTTTGAGCAGGATGGCCTGCGAATAGATTAGTCCGCCGGTCATCTCCAGGTTCCGCCGCATCCGCTCGGGGTACACCACCAGCTTGTCCATCACCCTAGTGAACGTGTCCAGCATGTAGTCCAGCAGAATTGTGCTGTCGGGCAGAATCACGCGCTCTACCGAAGAATGGGAGATGTCGCGCTCATGCCACAGCGCCACGTTCTCCATGGCCGCCAGCGCATTGGCGCGCAGGATTCGGGCCTGTCCGGCAATCCGTTCGCACGTGATCGGATTCCGCTTGTGAGGCATGGCCGAAGAACCCTTTTGCCCCTTGCTGAAGTACTCCTCGGCCTCCAGCACTTCGGTGCGCTGGAGGTGCCGGATCTCGATCGCGAACTTCTCCAGCGAATTCCCGATCAGGGCCAGTGTCGTCAGGAACTCGGCGTGACGGTCGCGTTGCACCACTTGCGTGGAAGCGGGCGCGGGCTTCAGCCCCAGCTTCTCGCAGACGTAGCGCTCCACAAACGGATCGACGTATGCGAAAGTACCCACCGCGCCCGAGATTTTGCCGACTGAGATCGTGTCGATGGCCCGTTCCAGCCTCTCGATGTGCCGGCGCAGCTCGTCGTACCAAATGGCCAGCTTCCAGCCGAACGTGGTCGGTTCGCTCTGCACGCCGTGGGTGCGCGCCACGCACAGCGTATCCTTGTGTTCCAGGGCCCTCCTGCCAATGACCTCGCGCAGCCGCTTCACGCCGTCCAACAGCACCAGACCGGCCTTGCGGAGGATCACCGCAAGGCTCGTGTCCAGCAGGTCGGAAGAGGTCATGCCGTAGTGAATGTAGCGCGACGCAGGACCGACGTACTCGGCCACATTGGTCAGAAACGCGATGACGTCGTGCTTGACTTCTTCTTCGATTTCCTGGATGCGTCGGACGTCAAATCTGGCTTTCTGACGGATTTCCTCCACGGCTTCCGGCGGAACCTTGCCGAGCTGGCTCCACGCCTCGCAGGCGAGAATCTCGACTTCAAGCCAGGTCTGGAACTTGGCCTCGTCGCTCCAGAGGCGACCCATTTCTGGACGAGTGTAGCGCGGAATCACCTGTCCATCCCTCTGTTCCGTTCACCGTCTGCGGGTCGGGAAGGCCAAGAAACGCCTCGCGCCCAAGCGGCGGCGAATTGAGGCCGACTCCGAGCGGTCTGGTCGCACTCACGAGCACATCCGCGGGCAGCAGCATCACGGACCGGGCGGCTCCTCCAGCAGCAGCCGTGTCTTGAGCACTTGCCCGTCGCGGTAGATCTCGAGCTCGAGAACGTCTCCGGGCTTGGCGTCCTCGTCCTCGATCACCGCCCAGATGTCGTCGGTGTTGCGGATCCGAACTCCGTTGATCCGAAGAATCACATCGCCGGGGCGAATGCCCGCGCGCTCGCCCGGCGAGTTCTTCTCAACATCCGTCACGATCACGCCGCGTACACGCCGCAGGCCCAGGTAGCGCGCCACCAGAGGGTTGAGATTCTCCACCTGCAGGCCGGTCCAGAAGCGGCGGTTCACTTCGCCGTAGCGGCGGAGGTCACTGATGATACGCTTCACCCGGTTGATCGGGATCGCGAAGTTCAGCCCAATGTTCGCCCCCGCCCCTTCCGTTGCGGAGATGATCCAGGTGTTGACCCCGATCACCTCCCCCAGCGTGTTCACCAGCGGCCCGCCGCTGTTGCCGCTGTTCACCGCGGCATCGGTCTGGATCATGTCCTGGTAGACTCGATCGCTGACCTGCCGGCCGAAATCCTGGTTCACCGCGCTCACCACGCCCACCGTCACGATGGGCTGGGCATTGATCTCGAAGAGCCCAAACGGATTGCCGAGAGCCACCACCCACTCGCCGATGATCACGTCGTCGGAATTACCCAGTACAGCGAAGGGCAGGTCCCGATCGGTGTCAATCTTGAGCAGCGCGATGTCGGTGATGTAGTCCGCCCCGACGATCCGCGCGTGGTGGCGCTCCCCGGTCACAAGCGTGACCACTACCTCGGCAGCTTTGTGCACCACGTGCTCGTTGGTCACGATGTAGCCATCCTTCGAGATGATGAAACCCGATCCGAGGCTCTTCACCACCTGCTGGTAGCGCGGCAGGAACTGGCGGAAGAAGGGATCGTCCAGAAAGGGGTTCCACGGCGTGACCTCGCGGATCTGCGTCACGTTGATGCCCACCACGGCGGGGCTCACCTTGGCCACCGCCCGGGTGATGGCGTTGTGCCGCGAGTCCGCGACCTGAGACGAAGCCAACTGCCGCAGCGAATCGGGGCTGCGGGCTTCCGTCCACAGCGGGGCCGAATCCGCTTTGCTGACGGCGGCGGCCATGGGTGTGCTCGTCGGCTCTGGCGGCTGGGATCTGGGGGCACTGGAGGGTGCGGTCCAGCGTCCCAGCCCAAAAGCCAGAACCACCGCCACCAACCACGCAAAACTACGGGAAGTGGCTTGGCTCACAGGCCATCACCTCACAGCTCGAACGCTCAACGTTTTTTCATTCTCGCTTCGACTTTCTTCCAGTCGTCCAGGAAACGCTGGATGCCCACGTCCGTCAGCGGATGCTTGACGAGCTGGGCGATCACTTTATAGGGAATGGTGGCCACGTCCGCCCCAGCTAGAGCTGCCTCCACGACGTGAAGCGGATTGCGGATACTGGCCACGATGACCTGCGTGTCGTAGCCATAGGTGTCGAAAATCTGCGTCACCAGTCGCACCGTGTCCATCCCCACGTGGCTCACATCGTCCAACCGGCCGACGAAGGTGCTCACGTACGAAGCCCCCGCCTTGGCAGCCAGCAAAGCCTGCATCGGACTGAACACCAGCGTGACGTTGGTGTGAATGCCCTCCGACTCCAGGCGCCGGACCGCTCGCAACCCTTCCTCGGTCACAGGCACCTTGATCACGATGTTGTCGGCGATCTTGGCCAGATCCCGGCCCTCGCGCACAATTCCGTCCGCATCCAGGCTCACGACCTCCGCGCTCACGGGCCCGGAGATTTCCGAACAGATCGCTTTCAGAATCTCGATCGGGTCGCCCTCTTCGCGCGACAATAACGTGGGGTTCGTGGTGACTCCGTCCAGGATCCCCAGGCTTTTGGCTTTGCGAATCTCGTCGAGATTAGCCGTATCGATGAAGAACTTCATGGGCACCTCTCCCTCTGCTGGTCCTATCGTTTTCCGCCGTCCAATGGGGTTCTCGGATCGGTCATCCTGTTACCATCCAGCAAGCGCCGGAACACACACCTTGCTCAACTCGCGCTGCAATCCTTTGTTCCGAACCGAATCGCACGAAAGAGCTGCTCGCGCAGGCATCAATCGTACATCACTCGCAGCAGGTAGAGACCGTGTGGGGGTACGGTGCGGCCCGCCTCTGTGCGATCTCCGGATGCCAGCAGTTCCCTTATCCTCTCCACGGTCCAGAAACCCCGGCCGATCTCCATCATGGTGCCCACCAGAATGCGCACCATGTTGTGCAGGAATCGGTTCGCTTCGATCTCAAACCAGATCTCCTCGCCGCGGTCCTCCCACCGCGCACTCCGCACGTGACAACGGTAGTGATTCACCTCAGCGCTCGCCTGGCAGAAGGCCCGAAAATCGTGCTCCCCCAGGATCTGCTCCGCCGCGCGCTGCATCGCGGACAGATCTAACGGGCCCTCACAGAAGTAGGCGTAGTGGCGACCGATGGCCCGGCGACGCCGCGTGATCACGTAACGATAGGCTCGCCCCGTGGCGCTGAACCGGGCGTGAAAATCGGGGGCGGCCTCCGCCGCTTCCAGCACCACGACATCGTCCGGCAAGAGTGCATTGAGACCCTTGCGCAGGCCGTCCAGGGGAATTCGCTTCTCCGTTCGGAAATGGGCCACTTGCCCCAGCGCGTGAACCCCGGCGTCCGTACGCCCGGCCCCCACGACGCGTACCGGTTCCTTCAGAATCTCCTCCAGCACTTTCTCCAACTCCCCCTGCACGGTGCGGGCGTCTTTTTGCACTTGCCAACCCTGAAAATCGGTGCCGTCGTATTCCAGCGTCAGTCGGATCGTCCGCATCACGAGCCAACGGCGAACAGTCGTTCGGCCAAAATCGAAAACCCCGTGACCAGCAACAGCGCGCACGCGCTCCAGGCGTCGCGCCTTCCGAACCTGAGCTCACGGTAGGTGGTCCGCTGGCTACCTCCGGTGTAGCAACGGGCGTCCATCGCCAGAGCCAGCTCCTCGGCCCGGCGGAAGGCGGAGATGAAAAGGGGCACGATCAAAGGCACCAGTCCATTGATGCGGGCCCGCAAGCTCCCCGTGAACCGGGCTCCGCGGGAAAGCTGGGCCGTCCGAATGCGCTCCGCTTCTTCCAACAGAGTTGGGATGAAACGGAGCGACAGGGAAATCATCATCACCAAGTCGCGCACGGGAACGCGCACTCGTTCCAACGGACGAAGCAATCGCTCAAGCGCGTCGGCCAAGTCGATGGGCGAAGTGGTCAGTGTGAGCAGGGCCGCAAATCCCACCAGGAGTGCCAGGCGAAAAGAGTACACCGCACCCTGCTCCAGGCCCTGCTGAGTGATCCTCAAACCCAGAACCGGCACGGTCCACAGGATACGGCCCTCCGAAAAGACCACCTGAGCGACGAACGTGAGTGCGAGCAGCCAAGCGAAAGTGCGCACGTTTTGGGCCGCCAGTCGAGCCGGTAAGCGGCTGGCTCGAACCACGATCCCCCAGAACAGGGCGAAGAAGATGAGACCGAGGGGGTTCCTGACGAACATCAGGCCCACCATCACCACCATGGCACCGAGGAGCTTCGTGCGTGGATCGAGCGAGTGCACGTACGAGCGACGATAGACGTATTGTCCAAGGATCAGGTTGCGCACGGCTTTCTCTCCACGCCTCAGAACCCCTGAATTTAGCGAACAAGTGCGGCAATTCCAAAAGTTTCGGTGGGCTCAGGCTGCCCACACGTCGGGTTTCCCGAAGGCTGGGATTGCTCCCGAACGAGCGGGTGATCCCTGCACCCAGCAGTTTGCGAAAGCGGAGATCGAATTCTTGGATCCGTAGAGTGGGACCGCGTCCAGATCGGAGAAGCCGATTCGGCGCGGGAGGAGGAACCTCGATCCCGGCATGGCTGCTCCAAAAGAGGCAAGAAAGTCTCCGGCTCCGTGGAGCCGGCGTCTCGCGCCGGCGCTTGCCACATCCCGCGGGAACCGTGATTCTCCCAGCGCTTGACAACCGCCTCGGGTTTGGTTAGATTGACGCGAGCTGCTAGCTGGAGCAAGTCCTTCCTACCAGGCGTCGCTTTACTTCCCCACCAGAGCCACGGGAGGTCACACCGATGAAACGCTTCCTTGCGTTGTTCTTTGCTGTGTCTTTCACTGCTGTTAGCACGTGGGCACAGAACAGAACGACTCGCGATGGGGTACCGGTCTACGAAGGACCGCCCCTGGGACAGTTCTTCCGCGAGTGGCTCGTGTGCGGTCCGTTCCCCAATCCTCTACCGGCCGGTCTGAAAGAGTACAGGCACGACTCGACGTCACTGGGCTTTTACCGCGACTACCTCCAGGAACTCGGCGGGGAGAGCGGTGTCCGCCCGAAAGAGGGAGTAGCAGTACGTCGGCCGGACGGCAGGACCGTCGTGTGGCGGCGGATTCGTACCTTCTTCCCGCAGGTGGTTCTGGACGACGTGTTTTCGCCCAACGATTCTTCCGTGGCCTATGCAGCCTGCGTGGTGCGCACCAGCCAGCCGAAAACCCTGGTGCTGGCTGTTTCAGCAAACGACGGCCTTCGCGTGTGGCTTAACGGCCGCCTTATCCTGGACCGCAACATGTCCGGCACCGACGAGCCGGACCGCGACTACCTGATCGTGCGCCTGCAGCCGGGCGACAACCTCTTTCTCCTCAAGATCTCCGAAGGGTTTGGAAGGTGGGGATTCCACTTCCGTTTTCTGGATCTCGAGCGGGCGCGCCAGATCGTGCACACGGGCCTGCCCCATTTCCTCACGCCAGCCGTCAGCCGGACGAGGGGAGGCTGGCTGGTGACGGCAGGAAGAACCTTTCACGTCGAAATTCTTCCCGAACGCCCTCAGGCGAAACTGGAGGTGCTGAGCCCGGACGGCGCCCGGGTGGAGTACAGCGCCACGGCTCAGCTTGGCGACACGGTCTTCGTGCCAGAGCAAGCGCTGTTGCGCGGGGAGCACTACGTGCGCGTCGCGGTGCTGTGGAATGGAGAGGAAATCAGCCAGCTCGGCTGGTTGTACAAAGGGCACGCGCCGAGCGAAGTGGCTCTGCTCGAGCAATTCGGCCAAATTCCCAAACCAGCGCCGGAGGACCTGCCGGGTTGGGCAGACCTGCAGATCTGGCGGTGCTTCGACTTCCATCTGCAGCGGGCGGCTGCGGAGGGCAACGTGCCCGCGTTCTACCGGACGCGTTTGGCCGACGT
>CAYXFI010000204.1:0-465 GCA_964464205.1 uncultured Cytophagia bacterium | reverse complement strand
TGAAGGAAGGCTCGATTTACGACCGCGTCCTCCCGGAGCTCAAACGCGTCCTTCGCCTGCCGGGATCGCCTTTTCGGCTCAGGGGCAGCTACTGGCTGAGTCCCAGCGCACGGTGTCGGCCGGACCTGGAACGCTTTTTGGCCACGGTCCAGAAGCGCCACGGTGTTGTTCTCCGGCCCGTTTCTGATCCCGGAGATGCTTCGCTCATTTTTGCGACGCTCGAGGACTCCGCGGCACTGCGACCTCTTGGGTGTCGCCCGCCCGATTCTGTGCCAAACGACGAGGCTTACTGGATGCGCGTCACGGAGGCGCGCGCACTGGTCGTGGGGGCATCGGAAGCCGGTCTGCACAACGCACTTGTCACCTGCCGCTGGCTGGCCGATCAGGACTCGGTGTGGCCCGCCGCGGAAGTTGCGGACTGGCCTACCTACCCGCTGCGCAGTGCTTACATTCACGTGGACGAGA
>CAYXFI010000203.1:6555-7118 GCA_964464205.1 uncultured Cytophagia bacterium | reverse complement strand
TGACCGCCTTCTGCCGCAGAACCTTCCCTTCGGCGCGCAGCTCGACGAAATAAATCCCGGTCGGCAGGTCGCGGCCGGAGTCGTCCCGGCCGTCCCAGCGGAACACGTGCGAACCAGCGGAGAGCACGCCCTCCCGTAGCACCCGCACCCGCTGACCCAGCAGATTGTACACCCAGAGCCTCACCCGACCCGACTTCGGCAAATCGAAGCGAATCGTCGTGCCCGGATTAAATGGATTCGGGTAGTTCGGGTGCAACACCAGCCGCGTGGGGACCTGCTTCTCCCGCGCGACCGACACCGCCGTCGGGTTCAGCAGCCAGTCCACACAGCGCCGCAGCAACTGCCCGGCCGTGTCTTCGTACGGCCCCCGAATCGACTCGAGCCCGAACGTCAGGTACACCAAACGGGCGCCCGTCTCGGGATCGTACCAACGGATCCCGCCAAATTGATTCGGCGCGCCAGCGTAGAACAGGAAACCCACGGCGGGCTCGATCGGTGCGACTACGCTGGGCGACGACGGCTACGGCGAGGACCCAACTGTGAACCGCCTACAGGAAATCGTC
>CAYXFI010000203.1:0-6545 GCA_964464205.1 uncultured Cytophagia bacterium | reverse complement strand
GGCTCCGGCGAGCCAAACGGTCCCTCGAAGTACACAAACATGCGGTTTCCAATGGGATCGCCGGGCTTGCCAATCAAACGGGTGAACGAGCTGCTGTCCGCCAGGAGCTCCGCTCGCAGAAGCTCGCGGTAGAACAGCGAATCCTGATGGTCGCCGTTCAACATCAGATCGTACCCGATATTCGAGCCGGCTACGAGCACAGCGCCACCGCGGCTCAGGTGGTCGCGAATCACGCGCTGCTCGTCACGCGTCAGAGTGCTCTCCCGGGCGCTGCCGGTGGACCAGATCAGCACCGGGTAGTCCGCGGCGGCCGTGTCCGGAAGCCCCATCGTCGATACATCCCACGCGTGCGTGTACACCAGCCCGCTGAGAAACGCCTGCTCGTAGAAGCGCTCGGTCCCGGCGCCCCCGTCGTCGTCCACGTACAGAACGTTCGGTCGGCCCAGAGGAATCACCAGGCGGAATCTCTCCGTGTAGTCCCCGGCGGTGACACGGACCCAGAGGACCGCCAGGCGACTCTCCGCGTCCGCCTGGGCGAGGATCCGGAATGGCTGTGATCGGTTGTCGGCGGTATCCCCGTGCGCAATCCCCGGGATGCTCACTGAGCCTCGCTCGGCCTGCAAGTCGTCACCCTCAGGCTCCACCGTCAATTGGACGGCGTCGGCCGGCAACCCGCGGTTTACCAGCCTCACCCAGAGCTCGAGAGTCTCGCCCGGATCCCAGTTTCCATCGCCGTTCCCATCCACTTCCGCGAAGTCCCATCCGACCAGCCGGACGATCGGGGTGCGCACCTGCTCGATCTCGGCCAGCAGGTTCCGGCGTGGATCCAACCACACCCGGGTAGGTGGTTCGCTCGTGCGGAACGAGAAGGACAAACTCCTATCCTCGAGCCACAACGAATGTACGGTGCTGTCGGAGGGGGTGACCACGGCGATCTCGATCGGCAGCCTGTACACTTCCGGTCCCTTCCGCTGGATCTGATCGATGAAACCGCTGATCTCGTACTGACTCTCCGCCACTTGCACAGCCGACCATGCCCACGAAAGCACGGGATGCCCCGGCTCGTAGATCCATTGCTGGAAGAACCAGCCTAAATCCTGCCCCGTGTGTTCTTCGCAAACCTGCTGGAAGTCTTCCGTCGTGGCAGTGCCGTAGGCGAACCGTCGCCCGTAGTCTCGCAAGATCGCGAAGAAAGTCGAGTCGCCCACCATGCGACGCAGCATGTGAAGCACGCTGGCCCCCTTGTCGTACACCACCGACACGATGATGGGAGAGCCTGGGTACCGGAAAATCGGTGCATTCTGGCGCAGCGCCGCGTCCAAGGTGAGTCCGATGTAGAACTGATAGCCATCCGGCCCGTACATGTGTTCCACCCAAAGTGCTTCGGTGAAAGTAGCGAACCCTTCGTTGAGCCAGACGTGCCCAAAATCCGTCGGCGAGATCCAATCGCCCCACCATTGATGAGCCAACTCGTGCACCACCAGCAGGTCGGAGCTGTGGTTGCCTCGGATCGCCCCCGCCATGATGCTGGTGATGGTCTGATTCTCCATCCCGCCCCAGGCGCCGTTATACTGGGCGTGGCCGTATTTCTCCCGCAGGAAGGGATATTCAGCCCACAGTCCGGCCAAATGCTGGATCATCGGCGCCGTGACGGAGAAGTCCTCGATGGCCGCGTTGTACGACTGCGGATACACGAAATGAAGCAGCTGCATTGTGTCGCCCGCGGAAGAGACGTACACGTCCTCGATGGTGCGATACGCAGCCACCTGCATCGAGACCAGGTAAGTGGTGATGGGGTAGCTTTCGTGCCAATGGTAGGTCCAGGTGCCATCCCCGTTGTCCGTCACCGAGCGAAGGAGCCCGTTGGAAGCCACGACGAGCGGCTTGGGTACGCGGACGATCATGTCGACGGAATCGGCTTTGTCGCCCGGATAGTCGCGGCAGGGGAACCAGCAACGCGCGTAATAGGGCTCGTTGTCGCTGAACACGGCGGGGTGGTCCGCCACTCGTCGCCAGTAGAGGACCGGAAAGCCGTCGTGGGCCCGCGGTGTGCCGTGGTAGTACACGAGAACTCGGAGGGTCTCACCCGCCGCGTAGGCGCGCGCGAGGTCGAGATACAGACTGTCGCCGCTGATCGAGTAGCTCTCGGCAGCAAGTCCCACGCTGTCCACGCTCATCTGCAGGGTCACGAAATCCAGCCCAACGCGGCTCAGCCCATCCCGCAGAACTCGTAACCCAACCTGCACAGCGCCCTCGATTTCCCGCTCATCGAAGTTCAGGTTGAGCTGAATTCGATAGTAGGTGACGTCGAAATCATGCCAAGCCGGTTGAGCCATTGGAGCGAGGGTTTGCACACGCTTCGCCTCCAGCGCCCGTAGATACTGGTTGCGAACGTTCCATTGCTGGCGAATGACCTCTTCGGTCTGTTGGTCCACACCGGCGAAGACCAGGGAAGCCAACCCTACACCCAGCAAGACGGTCGCCAAGAACCCTCTCATCGGAACCTCCCGTCACAGAGTACTCCTTTCCCACGATCACGGCACAAGATACGAAAACTCCACCACGCAAGCCCAGGATTTTGTGCTACCCCCATCCGATTCCAGAAACGCAATTCAACCCCGATACGTGCTACTGGCTCAGTTGTTTCGCCCGAGAGATGGAGCCACACGCACACGCCCATACCCCGGCCGCTACGCGCGGACAGGGAACTTGGTGTAAGGTCACGAGAGAATTTTCGGAATTGGCCCCACAAATGACCAAGCCAAGTTCTCTCGGCAGAATGGGAAGTCGATGCCGGCCAACAATGCGCGCATACGCCAGTTCGCGAGTGGACGTCATGGTGGAAGAGGTACTAACGCCGCTAAGGAGAGCATATTTGCAGAAGTGTCTGAACTATCGGAGCTCCGGTGGCGAACAAAATCCCCTCGAGGTGACAGTGTACGCCCGTGCCTTCCTCCCTTGACTCCGCCCCCGTCTAAGCAAACCAGCCGCCGAAGCCTTCCCACGGTTCCCTTTGCTAAGGACCCCACTCGTCCACGAGCCAGCGAATCTCGCACACCAGAAACACAGGCTGCCGCGTAGTGACTTGCGAAGACTACTGTCAGTACAGCTCTTGGGCCTCCTTTTGCGTTCCGCCCGGCCGACGGAACGGCCTCCCGGTAGGAGTTTCGTACAGCCGGAAGCTTCCGTCGGCGAGCTGAACCTGGAGATGCTCGTCGTCGCCCACGAGGCTGCGGATCTCCTGCGCAAGTTCCTTCCCCCAGAGGACTTGGCCGGTACGCCGATCCAGCACCCGGAACGAAGACCGGGCCTGGATGATAGCGAAGCGATTCCCGAACGGTCGCGCGATCTCGCCGGCCCTCAGGGGCAGCTCCCACAGCCGCTTCGCATCCCGGTTGAACCCAAATGCGTGGGTGCTGGAATTCACGATGTTCACTTCCTCGACCGCTTCGGCGGGGCACACCCAGCCTGGCGGCCGCTTGTTCTCCAGCGGCTCGGAGGGGCGCGTCCAGCTCTTCAGCACCTTTCCGGTGGTAGCGTCCAGGTGCATGTACGTCAACTTGCCAGGACGCGAGGTGGTGATGTAGAAAATGGGTCGTCCCGCGCTGTCCCGCTCGGCAGACCCGAGCAGCAGCTTGCCGCTGTCAGCGTACCGCCAGTGCTCCTCGCCCGAGCGCAAATCGCCACATACGACCAGCACAGTGTCCACGCCGGCGCAAGCCAGATACAGCGAGTCGAACGCTGCGAAGGCACGCATGCCCGGCATGGAACGTTTCCACACCACCTTCCCCTCTTCGTCGTAGCCGAACACGTATCGGCTCGTGGAAGCGACGTACCCTGCTTTTCTTGAGGTGCAACCCGCCGCCAGAAGCAGCGCGCAAAGGCACGAGATCGCTACCCGCCTCATCTCTTCCTCCCTCCGCGGTGCACCGTTGGTCAAGAGACTCGATCAACAGCGAGGACGCAGCCCACGTGGAAATCTCAGCAGAACGATGAACGAGTGCTTTTTCTCCCGGCGCAACCAAAAAAGCGGAACAGGTCGCGCGTTAGGGCCAACCCGTTGCCACTTTGGGACGACTCTCTTCGTCGAAGTCCCTCCGAACGCCAGTGGACTCTCATGACCAATGTGGCAAAAGGGCGTTCTTCAAGTTGTTCGCACCGGGTTCCGCGCTCCTCGAGTCGCCCAAGCCCTGATTCGTCTTTTCACGGACAACGTCGCAGCGGCCTGCCAGCACAGGTCTCTGCTATCTCGCACGCTCCGCCAGGGACATCACCTGGCCTGCCCAGTACTTGCCGAAGCGGCTCCAGTCGTCGCCGAGTCGGGTTCGATTTCTGCGCCGGTGCGTCGGTCCAGCCACTTGCTCGTCCCGTCAGCCAATCCCACCCGCAGGCCGCGTCTGAGCATGCTGAATGAGCGAATCTCCGAAGGGAGTCGCCGCTTCCAGACAAGCTTCCCCGACTCCCGCTCGAGCACCGCGACCTCAGTACCGCCGGCCACAACAACTTTGGTCAAACCCGTCCCGAGCATTCGCACGCCCGCCGGGAACGGGAAACGCCAAAGTAACTCCGCGTCGTCGTTGAAGCCGAACACGGCACGCGAGGAATGCGCGACGCAGATCCTCCGGTATCCCGGCGGCGGCACGGGACACGCACCAAGCATGGGTGCGGCTTCCCGGGGCTCCTTCGGCTCGGTCGTGTGCTCGAGGACCTCGCCGGTCCGGGACGCAAACCGGAAGTGGTCGATTTGCTTCGGTCCCTCCACGGACAAAACGAGCACCGAACGACCCAGGGAATCAACCGTGAAGCCGTGCCGAGCGAGCATTCCGTCGAGGCGACGCTCCCAAAGCGTCCTACCGGTCTTTCGCTCGCCCACTCTCACGAAGCCGGAGTCGTAGCGCATCGCAAGGAAGAGATCCTGCGTGGTGGCTCCCACCGCGTAACCGGGCTCCGCTTTCTTCCACACCACGTGGCCGTCCTCGTCGAAGCCGAACAAGTACTTCGGCGTGCTGGCGACGTGAATCTCTCCGCTTTGTTGTTGCTGGCAGGCGGGGAAGAAGAGGAGTAGGCCGAGCAAAACGTTACGGACTCTCACGGCGCACCTCCTCACCGAAGCCAACCACGATTCAGCCGATGGACTCCCACAACTGAAACGTGTTGTACTCGGCGGATACAACCATCTCCTGTTGTAGAAAAGCTACTCGGAGCCAACTCGGACTAACAGAAGTGGAGAAGCTTCCGCAACGTCAGCCCCCAGAAAACCGCCATCGAGATGTTCAACATGGTTCCAAGGAGGTAGTAGGTCGGATCTTGTTTGACTTTGTCGCTTCGGACAAACTCCTTCGCCGCAAAAACGATCCCGATCGCTACGAAATCATGAAATAGCACGAAAGTGACTACCAGGAAATGCTCGCACATCCCAATCCAGAAACCGACGTCGCGTACGTCGAGGCCCCGACCCACCCTCGCCCGTAGCTCAGGCGAGAGGAACCTGAGGATCGCCCGCAGGACGAGGCTATCTACCATGAAACCCAGTACGTATGCACCAACAAACAACGACGACTCACACAGGGAGGTCATCCTTTCGCGTCCCCACGTTCTCAAGAACGCCTTGGTCCAGACGGGTTAGAATCTTCTCCACGGCCCTTTCGCACAACTGAACAACCTCCCACCGCGCGGCCCTCAGCGCGCGCGATACCTGTTGCTGACGGCGGCCCAATGTGGCGGCGATCTCCGTCTGGGTTTTGCCATCCAGGTACAATTGCAACATCCGTCGCTGCAATCGGGTTAGTTCGAACCACCGCCACAACGCGGCATTCATCAAAGCTTCGAGGGACAAATCGAACAGGTCGTCACCGAGGGAGAGCGCAACGAGCCGCTGGGTCCCTTTGATGGAAGTCATGAGCGCGTCAGCCTTGTAGAAGGCGGGACCGTCCATCACCGAGCTCTTGCGAGTCTCGAGGCCAGCGACCACCTCATCGAAAGCAATAGCGACGCGGGCGGTGTACGGCTGAAGCGAGAGCACGAAGTCGCGAACGATCCGGTAAAGCGGGGAAAAAGTGGAAAGAACGCCCGCCACCTCATCGCCGCGAGTGATTTCCAAGGGAGCGAAAAGACTATCCCCGTAGCGCTGATTGCACGAAGCTACGGCACTCTGGATCCTGCGCACCAGCTCCTCTCGGTCCTCCGCCGCGGAGGACTTCACGACGTCGAACAGAACTACGCAGAAAACACGATTCATGAGATCAGGGCCTCATTTCCGCCGCTGCCGGTCAATACTCACGCCCCCCTGTGCCAGCGTAACTTCGTTCGATTGAAGTTCTACTACTCCACTGTGTTGTACTTCAAAGATACAACAGAATTCTGTTGTTGGCAAGGGACAAACAGCCCAACCTCTGACTCCTGCCCTGGCGGATTGGCCAACGGTCCGAGAGACCCATCGTACCATCAGGCAAGGCGTCGGCCAAAACCCCGAGGATACTCTACGACATGGAGTGGTATGTCATCGGGCATCATTCGACAACGATGTCGGGATTGTGCCTTTTCAA
>CAYXFI010000202.1:0-7131 GCA_964464205.1 uncultured Cytophagia bacterium | reverse complement strand
ACCGCGTACCGCGCGGGCGAGCGCGGCATGCGTTTGCGAATCCGCACGTCGTACGTCCGACGGGTCGGGTACCGCGCGAAACTCTCGTCGCTCTGGCCGGAAATATTCAGCAGAATCCCCACGGCCACGAAGTTGGCCAGCAAGTTGCTCCCCCCGTAGCTGACGAAGGGCAGCGGAATTCCCGTGGCGGGCACCAGGTTGGTCACCACAGCCACGTTCAACAGGGCGTACAGCACGATGGTAGCCGTGAGTCCTGCCGCCAGCAACCGCGCCTCGTAGGTGGGCGCCCGCGCGGCGATCCGGAATCCCCGGATCGCGACAACGAGGTAGGCGGCCAGCACCACCGATGTGCCGAGGAAACCCATCTCCTCTCCCAGGATCGAAAAGATCGAGTCGGTGAAGGGCTCCGGTAGGTAGTAGAGCTTCTGTTTGGACTGGCCGAGACCCACCCCGGTCAATCCGCCCACGCCCAATCCGATCACAGCCTGCTCCGTGTGGTACGGGAGCTTCTCGCCCCTGAGCGAGCGGAGGTAGCTATCGATCCGCTCCCGCTGGTAGCCGTTCCTCAGTGTGTGAGCCACGCCCACCAGGGCCACGAGCGACGTGATCAGCACCAGGTGATGGAGCCGCGCTCCAGCGAGAAACAGAACCAGCAGCCCAAGGGCAAACAAAATGGCAGCCGTTCCCGTGTCCGGCTGGAACTTGATGAGGGCTGCCATCGCCACCACGATGCCCACGAAAGGGAGCAAACCCCGGCGGAAGTCTCGCAGTCGCTGACGCACGTTGGGCAACGTCCTCGCCAGGAAGAGGATCAGAGCCAGCTTGGCGACATCGGAGACCTCCACCTGAAACATCGGTAGCGGGATCCAACGCCGGCTCCCATTGATCACCGGTCCCTTGACCAGGACGTACACCAAGAGACCAAACGAGACGGCCAGAAGAAGCGGCGCGAACTTCAAGAAGCGTTTGTAGTCGACCCTCCAGGCCACGGCCAGAGCCGCGACGGCCACCAGGACCTTCACCAGGTGCAGCTTCAAGTAGTACGTGCTGTCGTCGAAATGCTCGAGGGCGCGGTAGTAGCTGGCGCTGAAGACCATCAGGATCCCCACTACAGTGAGAAATCCGACCGCACCCAGGAGCGTTTTGTCCCAGTTCGTGCTCACGCTACTCCTTCTCACCGGATCTTGAAGGTCGTAAGGCTGAAGAGGGCCAGCAAGATACCAATGATCCAGAACCGCACCACGACCTTCGGCTCAGGCCAGCCGAGCATCTCGAAGTGGTGGTGAATTGGGGCCATCCGAAACGGCCTCTTGCCCCAGCGTCGGAAGCTGTACACCTGGATCATTACGCTCAGGCTTTCGGCCACGAACACACCACCGATGATCACCAGCAGAAGCTCTTTCTTCACCAGCACAGCCAGAGTGCCCAGCGCGGCGCCAATTGCAAGCGCCCCGGTATCGCCCATGAAGACCTGCGCCGGGTAGGAGTTGTACCACAGGAAACCCAGCGAGGCCCCGATCAGCGCGAAGCAAAAGACCGTGAGCTCGCCCGTTCCCGGCAAGTAGATGATGTTGAGGTAGTCGCTGAAGTCCACGCGGCCGGTGACGTAGCTGATACCCGCGAATGCCGTGACGGCGATGGCCACCAGACCGATGGCCAGCCCGTCCAACCCATCCGTCAGATTCACGCTGTTGGAGGTGGCCGTGATCACGAAAATCACAACCGGGATGTAGAACACCCCGAAATCCACCTCCAGATTCTTGAAGAAGGGAACCGTGGTCACCGAACGGTATTCCGCGAACTGCGGGTGAAAGTACAGCACCGAACCCACCACGAGTCCCAGCAGAATCTGTCCCGCGAGCTTGTAGCGACCGATCAGACCCTTGGGCTTCTTCTTCACCACTTTCAGGTAGTCGTCCAAGAACCCCACGGCTCCCATCGTGATCGTGGCGAGGAGGATCAGGTGCACGTAGAGGTTGTCGAGCCGCGCGAAGAGCACAGTCGGAATCAGCGTGGCGGCCAGGATGATCAGCCCTCCCATCGTCGGTGTGCCAGCTTTCTGCAAATGCGTGGGAGGTCCATCCGTGCGAATCTCCTCGCCGATCTGATGTTCCTTCAGCTTGCGAATGATCCACGGCCCTACGATGAAGCTGATGAACAAAGCGGTGATGGCGGCAGCCCCCGACCGAAACGTGATGTACCGCAGCAGATTGAGTCCCGAGATGTACGTCTTCAGCGGATACAGCAAGTGGTAGAGCATGCTGCCTCCCTACGCAGAGCTTCCACCCTCAGAGCACCCCGAAAGCTGCGCCCATCCCCGCCGTACTCTGCCGTCGATGCGTCGACAAACCGTTGAATCCCCCTCCGATCCTACCCCCAAGCTGCCTCGCTTGTACTCAGGCGTTCGAACCTACGCGCCGGAACCCTCCTCGCGCTTCCCTTCGCCTTCTTCCGCGAGTCGCGATTTCAGACCCTCCAGCGCCTCCTCCATCCGCATCCCCCGGGACCCTTTGAAGAGTACCGCGTCGCCAGGCTGAACGTAGTTCGCCAGGGCTTCTACCAACGCCGTTTTTTCCGCGAAATGCCAGGAAGGCAGGCCGGCCCCTCGAGCCGAGCTCGCCGTCCGTTCGGCCAGCGGTCCGAAGGCGAACAGGGCGTCCACACCCAGCGAGCGGAGCTCCCTGCCGAGCGCTTCATGTTCCGACTCAGCCGCTTCGCCGAGTTCCAGCATGTCGCCAAACACAAAGATCCGTCGACGCCCTTCCAACTTCGCCAAGGTACGGCAGGCGGCCCGAGCGCTTTCCGGGTTACAGTTGTAGGCATCATCCACGAGCACGACGCCTCCAACCCGCTCCACCTGCCCGCGGTGAGGAGCGGTCGAAACGGTGCTCAGACCTTCCGCGATGGCGTCGTCCGGTATCCCGAAATGCCTTCCCACGGCCACGGCCGCCGCCGCGTTGCAGAGATGGTGCAGACCCGGGATGGGCAACTGCACTCGCATTTCCCCAAACCGAACGACGGCTCGCCCGTCCTCTTCGCTTTCCAGGACCACTCGCACGTTCGCGTCGGGCGCCTGCCCGAACCAGACGATCTCGGACGCTTGAGGCGGCTGGCTGCGCAACACCGGGTCATCCGCGTTCAGAAACACCGGGCCCAGACCACGCTCCCGCAGCCAGTTCGCCAGCTCGTATTTTTCCCTGCGCACCCCTTCCACGCTTCCGAAGAATTCGAGATGCCCCCGTCCCACGTTTAGGATCAATCCGACCGTTGGCTCACACAGGGAGCAGAGAGCGCGAATCTCACCGGGGTGGTTCGTCCCGAGCTCGCAAACCGCCAGTTGGTGAACCGCGTCCAGCCGGGCCAGAGTCAGGGAAACGCCGATGACATTGTTGTACGAGCTCTCGTTCTTCAGAACCCGGAAGCGCCTGGACAGGACGGCAGCGATGAATTCCTTCGCGGTGGTCTTGCCGACCGTGCCGGTGAGGGCCAGCAAAGGGATGTCGAAGTGCCGGCGGTGGAAACGAGCCAACTCCCCCAGAGCCCGGAGAGTGTCTTCCACCAACAGGAGAGGCCGATCCACCTCGCGCAGATGATTCTCGCTCCCACGGCACACGACCGCAGCCACCGCGCCCCTGGCGAAGGCCTCGGGCACGAACTCGTGGCCGTCGAAACGCTCCCCCCGTAGTGCCACAAAGAGATCGCCCGGCTTCACCGTGCGCGAGTCCGTACACAGCCCTTCCACTACGGTGCCCTCGAGTGAGCCGCCCCCGGCGACCGTACATCCCGCACCCAGCGCCGCCACGATGTCCCGAAGCGAGTAGCGCAACGGCTTATCGTCTCCTCTGCATTCGAGAGCCTCTCACTGCAGAAACGTGACCACCCGTTCGCGCCGGGGCAAACAACGCAACCGGCACCGAAAACCACGCTGGACGGCCTTCCCCGGCTCCGGCCACTGCTCCACCACCACACCCGAACCCTGGATCTCGGCCGTCAATCCTCGGGCGGCCAAAAGGCCGATGGCCTCGCGCAGGGTTCGCCCCATCATGTCCGGAACCGTCGCCGTGGTACCCGTACCGGTGATCGGCCGGTACAAAGTGAGCGTAACCTCCGTTCCCCTCGGCACCTCCTCTCCAGGCCCGGGATCCTGCCGCGCCACCAAGAATCCCTCTTCGCGCTGGGCCACCCGGAGACCCAGGTCTCGGAGAATCCTTTCGGCCACCTCGAAGGTCCGATTGGTCACGTCCGGAACGACCACAGTCTCGGCGTCCTGTTGAACCATGGTCTCCCTCCTTGGGCTGCTCGCTTGCTGCGCTTCCTGCTGAGGCGATTTCTGGAGACGGAGCATCCGCACCAAGATCTTTCGGAACAATGGGGCGGCGACCACCGAGCCGTAGTAGGCCCCTTTCGGATTGTCGACCATCGTGTAGATCAGAACGGTGTCATCCTCCGTTTCGCAGAAACCGACGAAAGAAGAAATGTGTTCATCCCCTCTGTAAGTCCCACTGACGGGGTCGTACTTCTGGGCCGTCCCGGTCTTTCCGTAGACGCGCACGCCGGGCACCCGGGCTGCCACACCCGTACCGCGCTCCACCACGCCGCGCAGGAATTCCCGAAGGATCCCATTGGTCTCACGGTCGATCACCCGCCGTACGGCGGCCGGTTTCGCTCGCCACAGGACCCGGCCGTCATGGCTACGAACCTCGCGCACGATGTGCGGTTTCATCAAGATTCCGTCATTGGCCACGGCAGCGTAGGCCATCGCCACTTGCAGGGGGGTGACGGCCACCTCGTAACCGATGGCCATCATCGCCGGCGTGAGACCGGACCACTGCGTGGGGTGCTTGAGACTTCCTTCCACCTCGCCCGGCAATTCAATGCCCGTACGGGCGCCGAACCCAAAGTCGCGCGCCATCGCATACAGCGACAGGGGCTCCAGCTCAATGCCAAGCTGTGCGGTCCCGACATTGCTCGAAACTTCGAATACCTGTTGCAGCGTGAGGACCCCGTGCGGCTTGGTGTCGCGGATCACCTTGCCTCGGTACACGAATCGCCCTTGGTAGCACCGAATCGGATCGGAAGGCAAGTGGAGCCCCTGACTCAATACCGTCGCCATCGTGACCAGTTTGAATGTGGAGCCCGGCTCGTAGGTGTCGGTGATGGCTCTGATCTTCCAGCGTTCCGGCGGGTACTTCTGCGCACGGGCAGGGTCGAAAGAGGGCAAACTGGCCAAGGCCAGCACCTCGCCCGTGGAGGGCCGAAGCACGATCACGGTTCCTCCGTCCGCGCGGAACCGCTCGAGAGTGGCCTGGAGCTCCTCTTCGACGATCTCCTGTACGGTGTAGTCAAGGGTCAGCACAAGATCGTTCCCCGGCACTGCCTCCTCGGACGGATGCGACACCTCGTAATAGCGACCGTTCCGGGCATCTCGCTGGAGGTAAGCGATCCCCGGTCGACCTCGCAATTGCCGATCGTACAGAAGCTCCAGTCCACTCAGACCACGGAAATCACTGCCCACAAAACCCAGGACTTGGCTGGCCAGCGAACCGTGCGGGTAGGCCCGCTTGCTCCCGCGCACGAGCCGGAGCCCCCGGATTTCGAGTGCACGCACCCTCTCGGCATCACGGCGGGTGAGATCGTGAGCAAGCCAGACGAAATGCGTGTGCTTCCGGCGCAGTTTGCGCTCGTAGGCCACCGCACTGCCGCCGATCAATCTCGCCAACCGCCTAGCCACGGCCGTCGGAGACTCAATGAGCGCCGGATCGGCTGCCAGCGAGAAACTGGTGCGGTTCAGCACCAGCGCCTGGCCGTTGCGATCGCGGATGAGCCCGCGTTCGGCCTCCACTTTGATCACGCTCGTGTACCTTTCCTCCGCCACTCTCACGTACCTCTTCCCCTCCAACAACTGCACCTGAGCCGTACGGACGAACACAACAACCCAGAGCAGAATCAGAAAAGCGCGAACCAGCCTGAGCCGCCAACGTTCGTCTTTCCAGCTCCAATCTTCCCAGTCCTTCGACATTGAGTTGTGCTACCCCGAGTGAGATAGCGGAGAACCGGAAAGCCTCTACGGCAGCTCCAGAACGCGTACGGGCGGCGCCACAAAGCCGAGCTCCCGTTCCGCGCTCCGCCGGATCCTGTCGTAGCTGGTGGCCCTCTCGAATTGCGTCCGCAGGTCGCGCACCTCATCCACAAGCTGGCGGCGCTGGAGGTGCAACCGGTGGACTTCCTGACCGACCCGCACAACCTGCGTGCGTTGCCAGATCAGCAGAACACCCGCGACGGCCACGAACAGCAGCCCCTTCAGCCAGCCGAGACGATTTCCGCGCGGCCTGCGCCGGCGAAGCGTCGAGCGGCGTACAGCGCGTACGGAACGAATGGCGCGGTCCGAAGCATCGCCGTGGACCGTCCTCAACTCCGCGGTCCGTCGGTGCCTACCGGGAGAGCTTTTCTGCCGCGCGTAGACGAGCACTTCTCGCTCTCGGATTGCGTTCCTCTTCCTCCGGTGCCGGACGGATGGGCCTTCGCGTTAGGACGCGCAAGGAACCGGGCCTGCCGCAGGTGCACACGGGAGAACCGGGCGGACACACACAGTGCGGTTCATTCGCACGAAAGAAACCTTTCACGATCCGATCCTCGAGGGAGTGGTACGAAATCACCACAATCCTGCCCGAAGGCGCCAGCACTCGCAAAGCCGCTTCGAGCCCTTTGCGCAGATTCTCGAGTTCCTGATTCACATGAATTCGGATTGCCTGAAAAACACGCGCCAGAGTCTTCACGACGTGCGCCCGCGGGCTGACGCTCCGTACCACCTCCGCCAGCTCCGTTGTGGTCCGTAGGGGCCGTTTCTCCCGCCGCGCGACAATGGCCGCCGCAATGCGGCCCGCCCGTCTTTCCTCCCCGTACTCCCGCAGGATCCTCTCCAGCTCCGGCTTCGACGCGCGATTCACGACCTCGGCCGCCGTCAGCTCCTGATCGGGGTCCATCCGGAAGTCGAGCGGCCCTTCCCGGTCAAAGCTGAATCCGCGCTCCGGTCGGTCGATCTGCCACGAAGAAACCCCGAGATCGAACAGCACGCCGTCGACCGGCACCAGGTCCGCCTGAATCAGAACGTCCTCCAAATCCGCGAAATTG